>JAFDVT010000023.1 GCA_018268875.1 Acidobacteriota bacterium | reverse complement strand
TGGCGTTACGTTCTGTCGGAACTGGAGCAGGGTTATGCGAAGGACGCCGAGCCTCGCCACACGTTCAGCACCAAGTTCAGCCGCGAGGCGGGGCTTGAGCCAAGTGGTGGCGATCCAGTCGCGCAAGGGCGGCGGTTGCGCGATGCCGGTTCCTTCGCGGCGAGCCTCACCGCGCTGCTTTCTTGAAGCATGCCAAGCAGACGTCCTGTGGTTCGTGATGAAATAGGGCGTTCTCAATCAGCATGTGGCAGCATAACTACACGCCTCTGGGCGGCAGCATACCAATATCGGCGCTTGCCGCCGCGTTCCCGATCTTCGTTCTGTTGGCGATGCTCGCGGTGTTCCGTAAGCCGTCCTGGATGGCTGCGCTGAGCGGACTCGCCGCCGCGATGGTTGTGGCGCTAGGCCTGTACGGCATGCCCGTGGGCATGATGCTCAGCGCGACCGCGTATGGCGCCGCGTTCGGACTGTTCCCCATCGGCTGGATCGTGTTTTGGGCGATCGTGCTGTACCGAATCACGGTGGACACGGGCAAGTTCGAAATCATCAAGGATTCGATTGGCGGGCTGACCAACGACCCTCGCCTGCAGGCCTTGCTGATTGCGTTCGCGTTTGCGGCCTTCATCGAAGGCGCGGCGGGGTTCGGCACGCCGGTGGCGGTAGCCGCGGCGATGCTCACCGGTTTGGGATTTTCTCCGTTTCAGGCCGCGGCAATCTGCCTGATCGCGAATACCGCGCCGGTGGCCTTCGGATCGATCGGGACGCCGCTGGTGACCTTGCAGGGCATCACAAAACTGCCCATGGAAGAGCTTTCGGGCAACGTCGGCCGCATCTGCGCGCCGTTGTCTTTGCTCACGCCCGCGTACCTGATGCTGATCATGGGCGGACCTCGCGCACTGGCAGGCGTATGGCCGGCGGCCGCGCTCTGCGGCATCGCGTTTGCGAGCGCGCAGTTCTACGTCTCGAACTACCTTGGCCCGTACCTCACCGACATCATCGGCGCCATCGCGTCGATCACCGTGCTGGTGGCGCTGCTCAAGGTCTGGAAGCCGTCCGACAAGTTTGAAGGGTCGCACACAGTGGCCGAAGTGAAGCATCATTCGGCGGGCGAGGTGTTCCTGGCATGGTCGCCCTACGGACTGCTGGTGCTCATGGTGTTGCTGTGGGGGCATGGCGACATCAAGGCAATCCTGAATCAGGCGACGTTGTCGATTCCATGGCCGGGGCTGCACAATCTGATTCAGCGCATGCCGCCCACGGTGGATACGCCTTCGCCGTACGACGCCAAGTACACGCTGAACCTGCTGTCGGCGTCGGGCACGTCCTGCATGATCGCGGCGATTTTGTCCGCGCTGTTGCTAGGCGTATCGCCGGGACGCTTTATTCGCATCGTGGGCGCGGCGGCGGTGCAGTTACGGCTATCGATGCTGACAATCGCGTCCGTGCTGGGGTTGGCGTTCCTGATGAACTACTGCGGCGCGACGGCCACACTCGGCATGGCGTTTGCCGCCACCGGCGCGGCGTTTCCGTTCTTCAGCGCGTTCCTGGGCTGGCTCGGCGTGTTCCTTACGGGGAGCGATACATCCGCCAACGCGCTGTTCGGCAACCTGCAGGTGGTTACCGCCAAGAGCCTGGGGCTTAGCCCCGTGCTGATGGCGTCGTCGAATTCGGCGGCTGGCGTGATGGGCAAAATGATCAGCCTGCAGTCGATCGCGGTGGCCTGCGCGGCAACCGGCATGAAGACGGAAGACGAGTCGAAGCTGTTCCGGTTCACGCTGCGGCACAGCATCTTTCTGGCGACGGTGTTGGGCTTGCTGGTGGTGGCGTACGCCTACCTGATCCCCGGCGCTGTGTTTCAGTAACCGGCCGGTACATCCAATTTGTAGAAGCGGGCGGCATTTTCACCCAGCATCATGAGGCGCGGTTCCTGTTCGAGCGCGCCCAGCGTCTGGGTGAACGCCGCCAGGACCTCTTTCCAGGACCCCGCCAGCAGACACACCGGCCAATCGCTCCCAAATAAAATCCGGCCGGGTCCAAAGGTCGCGTAGACGTGGCGCACATAAGGACGCAGGTCGTCGGCGGTCCAGTTGGCGTGGTCCGCTTCGGTGATCATCCCGGACATCTTGACGTGCATGTGGGGGATCTTGGCGATCGCCTCCATTTGCTGCGCCCAGCCGTCGAAGATATGGTCTTTGATGTACGGCTTGGCGATGTGATCGATCACCACCGGGAGACCGGGCACCTTGTCCACCAGCGGCTCGACGACGTGGAGTTGCGGCGGTTTCACCAGGATGTCGTACGGAATGCCGCGGCGGGCGAGTTCGCGCAAACCGGCGATGACATCGTCACGTAGCAGCCAGTTAACGTCCGGTTCGTCCTGCGCAATGTGCCGGATGCCCTTGAACTTGGGAGACTGCTGGAGTCCGTCGAGGACATGAGGCAGGTCGGCGGATGTTAGGTCGGCCCACGCGACGACTCCGAGAATGGAAGGATGCCGCGCGGCCAGGTCGAGCATCCAGGCGGCTTCGCGAGGATCGTGCGCCGCCTGCACGACTACGGAGCCTGCGAACTGGTTCCGTTCCAGGATGGGTTCGAGGTCAGAAGGAACGTACGGACGCGACAACACCGGATCGTCGTCCGGCATCCAGAAATAGTCGACCGCCCGAGGGTCCCAGTAATGCTGGTGCGCGTCAATCCGCATGAGCTAAAGTTTCGCACAACGATAGGGGTGCCGGGTCGGGTATTTCCCTCATAACGGCGGTCGATTCCGACGGCCCATTCTAAGGAAAAAGGGTGCGGGAAAAGACACTTAGTACCTATCTGCGCGAGGAGGGGAGTCCGATCACCTCAATGTGGGGGAACATTCCTGTGTTCTGACTCACAACCATCAGAAAAATGAGTATTTCCGTCTTCGCCTACGAATCCCAACCGATCGCCTTGCGCGGCCTTCAAGGACTAGCCACCGACTATCCGGAACTGGAGTTCCGCGGTGCGGCCACCACCTCCTCGGATGCGTTGGACCGTCTCCGGGAAGCGGCGGCGGATATTGTGCTGGTAGACCATCACACCGGCCTCCGCACGGCGCTGCAGTTTGTGTCCGATCTGCGTCAGTTGTCGCCAGCCTCCAACGCGGTTCTTTGGGTGCAGGAACAGACGGATGTCGACTCGCTGCGGGCGATTCAGATGGGTGTGCGCGCGGTGCTTCGCAAGACGCTGCCGCTGGCGCAAATGCTCGAATGCTTCCGCACCGTGGCCGCCGGCAACATCTGGGTCGAACAGTCGATGGACTTGAATCGGCAACAGTCGTGGCGTCCGTCGCCGAAATTAACGCCGCGGGAGCGCGAAATCGCCGTGTGTGTGTGCCGCGGCATGCGCAATCGCGAAATCGGGGAACGCTTGGCGATTACTCCTGGCACGGTCAAGGTCCATCTCATGCACATCTTCGAGAAGACCGGTGTTAAGGATCGCTTCGAACTGGCCATTCACGGCCGCAAGCTGTTGGGAGTAGATTCCGGCGGTAGTAGTAATGCGGGCGAGGCGCCCGTCGACGCCGAGTCGTTTCGCGTGGCCTAAAGAAAAGAGTCGGTTCGCTCGAACAACCTTGTAGCACTTTTGTACCAATTGCAAACGTGTGAAGGGCCATCGACGAGTGAACGAGCCACCGCAATCCAGTTCCGCAGACCAATCGAATATCGTAACCGCTGGTGACGCGGCGGCTGACTTACGGCTTTTGTCGAAGGCGGTGCCCGAACCTCAACCGGTGGCGGCGCCGGCTTCGTCAGGCTGGACCTCATGGTTCCGGCTGAGCTTTGCCGACATCTTTATCGTCGCGCTGGTGGCATGGACGTTCGCCTCGGGTCCACACGGCTGGTCAAGCCTGCTGACGGACGGCGATGCCGGCTGGCATATCCGCGTCGGCGAGATGATCCTCGATTCGGGCAGCGTCCCGCACACCGATCCGTTTTCGTTTTCAAAGCCTGGTGAGACTTGGTACGCCTGGGAATGGCTGTCCGACGCGGGCATGGGTTTATTGCATCGCGCAGGTGGGCTTAAGGCGATTGTGTGGTTTGCGGGAGGCCTCATCGCCCTGTTTGCGGGCATCCTTTTGCGCTACATGATGTGGAAAGGCGTCAACGCGCTGGTTGCGTTGGGGTTGACGCTGGTCGCCGTGGGCGCCTGTTCGATTCACTTTCTGGCGCGCCCGCATCTGATCACACTGGTCTTTATCCCGGCGCTCGCGTGGCTGATCGATGCCGATCGCCAGCGCCCGACATGGAAATTGTGGCTCGTCGTGCCGCTGATGGCCTTGTGGACGAACCTGCACGGCGGGTTCCTGGCGGGCATCGTCCTTGTCGGCGGAGCGGCCGCGGGCACTCTGCTCGAACGCCGCTGGGATCAGGCCAAGAGGTACGGACTGCTGACCGCGCTCTGCGGCCTCGCCACCCTGGTCAACCCCTACGGCATCCACTTGCATCAGCATGTGTTCGCCTACCTCGGGTCGGACTGGATTCGCAACGCGGTGCAGGAGTTTCAGTCGCCGTCGTTCCGGGGGGAAAGCGCGCTGCAGTTCGAACTGTTGTTGTTCCTGGCCCTGATTGCCGCCGGCGGACTGATCGCCAAGGGCAAGTTCGTGGAAACGGTTTGGATTGTGGGTCTTGCGCACATGGCGCTGGGCTCGCAGCGCCATATCACGATTTTCGCTTCGGTCGCCACGCCGCTGGCCGCAATGCATCTTACCGCCTGGTGGAACTCGTTCGCCGCGGGCCAATCCCGCAAGAGCGTACCCGGGATTCTCGACCAGATGTCGCGCGATTTAGCGCCGAATTTCCGGCGCAACTCGGTTTGGGCGGCGGTGTTCTTCGCAGCGCTCCTGGCGTTTGACGCGCCGGTCATGCGGTGGCCGTCGGATTTCACCTCGGTCATGTTTCCGGTGGAGATGCTGCAGAAGTACCGCGAGCGCATGCGGACGGCGCGCGTGCTTACCACCGATCAATGGGGAGACTACCTCCTGTATCACGGTTACCCCAACCAGAGAGTGTTCGTCGACGGACGCAGCGACTTCTACGGGCCGCAAACGGGTGGGGACTACGTGCATATCCTGAACGGGCTCCACAACTGGGAAAGCCTGATGGACAAGTATCGTTTCGACTTTGTAGTGGCGCCGGCAGAGTGGCCTTTGAATTCGCTATTGAAGCGTAGCTCACGTTGGAAGTTGTTGGAAGATAACGGCAAAACCCTGGTGTACGAGTCGGCGGTGAAGGTGGGAGGGGGCGCTCGGCGGGAACCAAAGTTCTAGGGTCTGGAACGGATTGTCAAACAAAGCCTAATGAAATCACCGGACAGTGCCGAAATTTTAAGAAGGGATACCGGAATGGAGACCGACAAGATCGACGCGCGTAGCCCGGGGTCCGGTAAAGTCCCCGGTAAAAATCGCGCCCGGTCCGGTTCTCAGAAGTTCGATTCCGCAAAGGTCGAATCCGGGAAATTTGGGAAGTTTGGTTCGGCGCCGCTGCCCCTTGAATGGATGGATGACTCTTCGTGGCGCCTGCCGTCGGGAAAAGCTCTGGCGGAGTTCGCTTTGCAGGCCGGGTTTCTGGCCCCGCTGATGCTCCGGATGCCGCGCCTCATGGGCGGCGGCGGTGTAGTACCGAAGGCGGCAAAAAAAGGGAAGGGTTTGTAGGGAGTTCGTAGAACGATCGATATGTCCTGGAATCCGCAAGTCGCGCTCGCCATTTTCGTCGGGATCACCGCCACGGTTGAGGATTTGGCGCGCCGCGAGATCCCAAACTGGATTCCGGTTGCCGCTGTGGCTGGCGGTGTTTGCGCTTCGGCCTGGATGGATGGCTGGGGTGGGCTCGGTTCGTCGTTGCTGGGAACGGTTTTGGGATTCCTGGTGTTTTTAGTCTTCTATCTCCTCGGCGGCATGGGGGGTGGGGATATCAAGTTAATGGCCGGGTTGGGCGCGATTTTGGGCGCGGGCCGGATGCTCGAAGCTTCGCTGTGGACAGCGGGCATCGGGGGGATTTTCGCGGTGTTGGCGTTGGGCTGGAACGCGTTGTTGCGGCGGGGATCGCAACCGGAGTCCGCGCACATACCGTATGCCCCTGCCATCACGCTTGGGGCGTGGTTGTCGCTTGTGCCGAAAGGATGAGGACTGGAGTAAGAAATGGACCGCAGATTTTTAACCGTCTTGGGCATCAGCCTTGTGTTTGCGCTCGTCGTCTCGAGCATCTTCTATCAGATTAATGCCCGGGCCGGAAACGGAGCGCCGAAAGCGCAGGCTCCTACGGAGACCCGGGACGTTGTCGTCGCGACACGTCCGCTGAACGTCGGCGTGACGGTCAAGCCGGGCGACGTGAAATTGGTCAAAATCGCCGCCGAAGCCTTTCCGAAAGGCGCGTTTTCGAAAGATACCGACGTCCTGGATCGTCCGGTGGCGAGCAACATCCTGGCCGATGAGCCGGTGCTCGAAGGCCGCCTGGCGCCGCGCGGCGCCGGTGTCGGACTGGCGCCGATCATCCCACAGGGGATGCGCGCGGTCACCGTACGAGTCAACGACGTCACAGGCGTTGCGGGCTTCGTGCTGCCGAACATGCGCGTCGACGTCCTGGTAACAGGGCGCCCGACTGGCGCCGACGGCAGCGTGACCCAGACGGTCCTGCAGAACATCATTGTGTTGTCGGCCGGCCAGAACCTGCAGGCAGACGCCCGCGGACAGGCCATCAGCGCGCCGACGGTGACGCTGCTCGCCGATCCGAAGCAGGCGGAAATCCTCACCCTGGCCAACCAGGAAGGTCATATCCAACTGATTCTGCGGAACGGAAGCGACCAGGAGATTACGAAAACTTCGGGTAAGAAGGTGAACGATCTCTTCCGGGCAGGCGGCCATTCCCGCGCCGGCGGCGACATCGGCAAGAACGAGCCGGCTGAAGATTCGGAAGCCCCGCGTCCAAGGCCCCGTCCGCGTCCGGTTGTGCAAGCCGCCGCCGCACCCGCGGCACCGGCGGTCGCTCCGCCCCCACCGCCCGCTCCGCCGGACCAGGTCATCGTCATCCGCGGAACCACCAAGAGCGTGGAAGCTGTGCGGCCTAGCGCGCGTCAATAAACGAACGAAACAGGTAACGAGAAAGTACCGCAGTGAAAAGTACGGGAGTAACTATGAGAAGCAGATTTTCGGGTTTTGCCGCCGCGGCACTCGCTCCGCTGATGTTGCTGGCCCCGGCAGCACTCGCCCAGCCGGGTGAGGATCTTCGCCTCACCATCGGCAAGAGCGTGGTCATCGACTTCGCGTCCGACATTCGGCAGATTTCGACCAGCAATCCGGACGTCGTCGACGCGAGCCCGATTACGACGCGCGAAATCCTTCTGCATGGCAAAGGATTCGGCAACGCCACCATGGTGGTGTGGAACAAGGCCGGACAACGGACGTTCTACAACATCTCGGTGGAGTTGAACCTCGAAGCGATTCGCCGGATGGTCAAGGATACCTTCCCAAATGAGGAGATTCACATTGTCTCCTCGCGCGATTCCCTTTCCTTGAACGGCACCGTCAGCACGCCGCAGATCGCGGAGCGCGCCGTTGCCATGGCGGCGGGATTCGCCAAAACGGTAATTAACAACCTGACGATCAACGTTCCGATCGAAAAGCAGATCGTCCTGCGCGTGAAGTTCGCCGAGTTGGACCGGAATGCCGGTCAGCAATACGGCGTCAACCTGCTTTCGACCGGCGCCTTGGGGGGTACGATCGGCCGCACCACGACCGGCCAGTTCGGAGCGCCGAGCGTGACCCAGGTCGCGCCGAACGCCTCGGGCAACTCCGTCAACCCCGCATCGAACTTTACGATCAGCGACGCGCTGACAATCTTTGCGTTCCGCCCGGATCTGAACTTTGGCGCATTCATTAAGGCCTTGCAAACGAAAGGTGTGTTGCAGATCCTCGCCGAGCCGAACCTCGTGACGTCGAACGGAAAAGAAGCGGCGTTCCTGGTTGGCGGCGAATTCCCGGTCCCGGTGCTGCAGGGCGGCGCGAACGCGGCCGCGGTCACGATTCAATTCAAAGAATTCGGTATCCGCCTTCGCTTTACTCCGACGGTCACGCCGAACAAGACCATCAAAGTGGACTTGGTGCAGGAAGTGTCCACCATCGACCTGGCGCAAGGTGTGAGCTTTAACGGTTTCACGATCCCCGCGTTGTCGACCCGCCGTACGCAGACCGGTATCGAACTCGGTGACGGACAGACGTTTATCGTTTCCGGCCTGATCGACAACCGCGACACGGAACGCCTCTCCAAGGTTCCGGGCTTGGGTTCGGTGCCGATTCTCGGCGCGCTTTTCAAGAGCAAAGATGTGCAGAAGTCGCTGTCGGAACTGGTGGTCATGGTGACGCCGGAAATCACGTTGCCGCTCAACCCGTCCGACCCGAAGCCGATGCTGGACTTCCCGAACGAGTTTCTGATTCCGGTGAAGAGCACGCCGGCTCCGAAGCCGCAGAGCTCGTCGGTGCCGCAAACGGCAAAGACGCAGAACGCGAAGAATCTCAACGCCAACACCAGCGGCAAGCAAAAGGGCAAGAACTAAGATTTCCATCCTTCGGAACTGATATGAGCTGGAACGGTAGAACGGGCGGAGCAGGTTCGGAACTCACGGCGCTGTTGATCGCATGCGATCCACGGCTGAGCCAGGATTTCCAGGACTCGCTGCCGGCGGCCAAAACATTTCAGGTATTGGGCGAGATGTCGTCGTATCCGCCGCCGCAAACGCTTGAGATGAGGCTCAACCAGTACAATCCGCAAGCCGTTCTAGTGGACCTCTCTTCGGACCTCGAAGCGGCGGCTGGCGTGATCCAGTACCTGGCTGGATGCGGTCGCGACTTGCACATCGTCGGACTGCATTTGAACAACGACTCGCCGGCGATCCTGAGGTCGCTTCGAGCTGGCGCATCGGAGTTTCTGCACGCCCCGTTCGACCCGCAGGTCCAGCGCGAAGCCGTTGCCAGGCTGGTGCGGATGCGTCAGGGGGGCGATCCGGAAACGGCCCCTCGCCGGGAGTTTGCCGGAAATCTGATCGCGGTGTCGAGCACAAAGCCTGGTTCCGGTTCTTCGACGATCGCGGTGCAAACCGCGTTCGCACTGAGCCGCATTACGAACAGCCGCGTGTTGCTTGCGGATTTCGATCTGATGGGCGGCGCGCTTGGATTCTACTTAAAGCTCGAAAACCGGTATTCGCTGATCGATGCGATGATCCATGCCGAAGCCCTGGACCCGGAAAATTGGGGTTCACTGGCCGAGCCGCACGGCGGGATCGATATTCTACCGGCGCCGTCGCTGCCGGAAAATGTCGAGATCGACAATAGCAGGCTGTCGTACGTGCTCGATTCGATGCGCCACTCCTACGACTGGATTGTGGTCGATCTGCCGATGATCTTTCAGCGCATCAGCATGATCGCGGCCTCACAGGCCGACCGCATCTTTCTGGTCACGACGTCCGAGCTCCCGAGCCTGCATCTGGCCCGGAAATCGGTTGCGTTGCTGGAGCAGATCGGACTTCCCAAAGAGCGCGTGCAGATGCTGGTGAACCGCATCAGCCGCTGGGATGGGATTGGGACAGCCGATCTCGAGAAGCTTTTTAATTGTCCGGTTTACGCCAGCCTTCCGAATGATTATTTCCCTCTGCACCGCGCGATTTCGCTCGGCCAGCCGCTCGGCCTAGACGGCGATCTCGGCAAGGCGATCGATTCGTTCGCCTCAAAACTCGCCTCTCCGAATGTTCCGGGGGGCAAACGCCCCGCCGCAGACACCGGGTCGCATCGCAGCGGCGCGATGTCGGCCGCGCATTAGGACCAGAAGAACGAAAGAAACAAGGCGCTAATAAAACATGTTCTCTCCGCTTGATCCAAACAAAGGCAACCAAATCAGCTGGGAACAGCGGCTGATGAAGAACTCGGGCCGCGTCAAATCGAGCCTCAAGCCGGAATACCAGGAGCTGAAATTTACGCTCCACCGCAAGCTTGTCGACAAGATCAATCTCGAGGCGCTCGCAACGATCGACAACCAGCGGGTGCGCGGGGAAGTACGGCAGGCGCTAATTCAGTTGATCGACAGCGAGCCGACACTGCTCAGCTCGATTGAAAAGCAGCAGATTAGCGACGAGGTTTTGGACGAGGTCTTCGGTCTTGGCCCGCTTGAGCCACTTCTGCAGGACGCGACCATCTCGGATATTCTGGTCAACGGTCACAAGCAGGTATACGTCGAACGCAAGGGTTTGCTTGAGCTGACGAACGTGTCGTTCCGCGACGACCAACACCTGCTACGAATTATCGACAAGATTGTTTCGCAAGTCGGCCGTCGCGTCGATGAATCGACGCCAATGGTCGACGCCCGCCTCCTAGACGGATCGCGTGTCAACGCAATTATTCCGCCACTCGCGGTCGACGGGCCGCTACTCTCGATTCGCCGGTTCAGTCAGGACAAGTTGCTGCCGCACGATCTCGTCGAGAAGCGCGCGATGACCTCGGGCATGATGGAACTGCTGGAGGCGGCGGTGAAAGCCCGCATGAACATCATCATTGCGGGTGGTACCGGCGCCGGCAAAACCACGTTGCTCAACGCGATGTCGTTCTTCATCTCGCCGAAAGAGCGCATTGTCACGATCGAAGATGCCGCCGAACTGCAATTGAAGCAGCCGCACGTGGCGCGCCTTGAAACTCGTCCACCGAACCTCGAAGGCAACGGCGCGATCCGCCAGCGCGAGTTGCTTGTCAACAGCTTGCGTATGCGACCCGACCGCATCGTGGTAGGCGAAGTTCGTGGTGAAGAAGCGCTCGACATGTTGCAGGCGATGAACACGGGTCACGACGGCTCGCTCACCACGGTCCACGCCAATTCGCCTCGCGATGCGGTTTCGCGTCTCGAGGTGATGGTTTCGCTGGCCAACTCCAACATGCAGTTGACGTCGATTCGCCAACAGATTTCGAGCGCGGTCAATTTGCTGGTCCAGGCGTCCCGTCTTTCAGACGGTAGCCGCCGAGTGATCAGTATTACAGAAGTCACTGGTATGGAAGGTGAGGTCGTGACGCTGCAGGACTTGTTTGTCTTCGAAAAGCGCGGTCTCAATCCGGATGGCCGTGTGGTCGGACGGTTCGCAGCCACGGGTATTCGGCCGAAGTTCTATGAAAAGTTGCTAGCGGCGGGCATCCGCCTTCGTCCCGATCTGTTCGATGAGGTTGTTGAGGTCTAAACGCGCCTTCGGTCTAGGAGAACTCCATGTTTCTGTTTCTCGGCATTCTGCTCGTTGTCTGGCTCTCCGCGATGGCGGTGTGGTGGGTCCTTTCCGGCTTGCTCAAATCGGCGGACTTTACCAAAATCAAGGACCGTCTGACAGGCAGGGAAAAAAAGGGGGCCAAGGCGAAGGCCAAGGCGGCGGCCAAGCCCAAGCATCTGCTTGAGCGTGAGCTTGCCGGTGGCCGTCTCGTCGACGTTCTCAAAAAGTATGAACTCCTTCCGAAATTGCAGGTGCTGCTCGACCAGGCCGGGCTCAAGTGGAATCCATTGAAGACGATTCAGGGCTGCTGCCTGCTGTTTATCGTTGGATTCCTTGTTACTTGGCTGATTCTGCCGTCGGCATTTCAAGCATTCGCATACGTTGTTGGGGCGGGGTTCGCGACGCTTCCCATCCTGTATGTGATTCGTGCGCGAGGGAAGCGTCTAGCGAGATTTGAGGAGCTGTTCCCCGAAAGTCTCGAGTTTGTGGCGCGCTCGATGCGCGCAGGCCATGCGTTCAGCGTCTCTCTTGAGATGATCCACCGCGAATTTCAGGAGCCGATCGCCGGCGAGTTTCGGAGGTCTTTCGAAGAGCACAACCTTGGCCTTCCGCTCGACGTCGCGCTGCAAAAAATGGCCAAGCGCGTACCGTCTCTCGACGTCCACTTCTTTGTTTCCGCAGTTTTGTTGCAGAAACGAACTGGTGGCAATCTCGCGGAAATTCTCGACAAGCTCGCCTACGTCATTCGCGAGCGCTTCAAATTGCGTGGACGCATTCGGGCGATTAGCGCTCACGGCAAGATGACCGGAACGGCGCTCACGTGTATTCCGATCGGCGTCGCCTTGTTGATGTTCTGGGTGAATCCGGACTATATCCGATTTTTCTTCCTCGACGAGATCGGCAACTACATGATGGGCGCGGCGATTCTGTTGCAGATTATCGGCTACGGCATCATGCGCAAGATTGTCGCGATTGACGTCAATTAGGGGTTGCCGCGACTGGAGATAACGCTGTGTTTTTAATGACTTTCGTAGTATTTATCGTCGTGGCCGTCGCCTTTACCCTGGTTGGGGTGAAGTTTTGGGTGCGTCCCAAAGAGGCGATCGAACGGGTTACGGGCGTGACGGCGATTGAGCAGGAGATCGCGCCCACGCATCCCAGCCTGATCTTCCGTGACGTGCTGCAGAAGCTGGGTAGTCTGATTCCGGCCTCGCCCAAAGACGTCACGGTGATGCAGCGCCGAATGATTCGCGCAGGCATTCGCAATCCGAACGCTCTCAAGTACTTGTACGGTGCGAAGCTCGCCCTGGCGGTGGCAATGCCGATTCTCATGACGGTGCTGGTGGCGGGTTCCGACTCAGATCCGGCGAACAAGTTTGTCGCGATTGCCGCGGCCGGAGCCATGGGCTTCTTTGGGCCAAACGAGTATGTCAATTTGCGGGCAAAGAAGCGCCAGCGGGAAATCTCACGTGGTTTGCCGAACTCCCTCGATCTGATGGTGGTCTGCGTGGAATCCGGTCTTGGTCTCGACCAGGCGATTCTGCAAGTCTCCAAAGAGCTTGAGCATGCGCATCCGGACATCAGCGAAGAGTTCGCCCTGGTGAATTTGGAACTGAAGGCCGGCAAAAGAAGGGTTGAGGCGCTTCGCAATCTATCGGAACGCACGGCGTCTGACGATCTAAAGAAATTAGTGGCGGTTCTCATCCAGGCTGACCGGTTTGGAACGGGCGTCGCACAGAGCCTTCGCGCTCACTCCGACTTCATGCGAGTGCAGGCGCGGCAGGTTTGCGAAGAGAAGGCAGCCAAGCTTGGCGTCAAGCTGGTTTTCCCCATCTTCTTTTGTATTCTTCCGTCGCTGTTCGTAGTGACGGTGGGGCCGGTAGCGGTAAAAATCGTTCGGGAATTGATCCCGATGATGAACGGAATCTGACAAGTGGTGGCCGCCCGCGCTGTGCAGGAAAAAAGGCGGGCGAGAAAGGAGAGGACGAATGGATAGTGGAATGGTTCGTATCGTGTGTGCGGTGTTGGCGATCCTGTTTCTCGGCATCATCGTGTTGCGACGCAAGAAGAACGCTGACGAATAGCGGCTTGTCGCCAGATTTGGCTCCGGTCTCCCCGGAACCCGAAACGCGGACCGGTGGTGGAACAAGGTTGGTCCGCCGGCCTGGGGAGACTTGGAGACCGCATAACATCTTCGGGCATGTGCCCGGCGAGCAGACGCTCGAAAGCTAGACCGAACAAGACAAGACAAAAAAGAAGAGAAGAAGTGGAGTGAGTATGAATTCGAAGCCTTTCTTGCGAGTACTCGTGGCTTTCGCCGCGATCGCCGGCAGTGCCGGCGCCGCTGGCACTTTGGGCCGCGTAGTCCCCATTGGAGGCCAAGGAGCGGATCTGGCTCTCGACGAGGCCCGCGGAGTGCTGTATGTGGCCAACTACACGGCCAACCGGATCGAAGTGATGTCGCTCGCCAACGAGACGGTTCAAACTTCGATGAACGTTGCTTCGCAGCCAAGCTCGCTGGCTTTGTCTCCCGACGGCCGCTACCTGGTCGTGGCCCATTATGGCAATTTCACAGCGCCGGCGAGCGCCGGCAACGCGCTGACGGTGATCGAGCTGGAAAGCGGCTCCCGTCAAACCTTTGCGCTTGGTACGCCCCCGCTCGGTGTCGCCTTCGGTTTGGACGGCCGCGCGCTTGTGGTGACCAGCCAGGAGTTCATCGTTTTTGATCCGGTTTCCGGCACGACGCAGGTGATCGCAACTCTTTCGGACCTCGCCGCCAAGGCGTTGCCCCAACCGGCCGCCAGCTTCCCGACCAACATTGTTGCGGCAAGTGTTGGCGCTTCCGGAGACGGGCTTTGGATTTGGGGCTTTGGCGACAAGCTCATGTTTCGGTATGACGTGGTCAATCGCGCGCTTTCGGCCAGTCTGTATACCGCTTCTCCACCGCTTGGACCCCGCGCTGTCAGCGTCAGCCAGGATGGCCGTATGGCGGGTATGGGATGGGCGTTGCACGACGTCAACTTCTACGATATTGCCGAGTATCCCAACCCCACCGGCACGTTGAACATCGGTAGCGTTCTTATCGATTCTGCTCGGGGACTGGTGTACGGCCAGGTTGCGACCAAGGATGCCAACGGCGTCAATGGAACGGCCCAGTCGGCAGATCCGATCTTGCACGTTGGGGAATGGGATAACCTCACCACTCGCGCGCAGATTCGTCTGTCGGAGAATCTTGCCGGAAAGAGCGTACTGTCGGCGGACGGGTCAACCATGTACTCGATTTCCGACAGCGGTGTTATGGTACTACCCATTGGCACCCTAGAACGCTATCCTCGCGTGGCGGCCCTGGAGGAGGACCTGGTCTTCCGCGGGAACTACTGTGCGCGGACTCTGCCGTCGCAACAGATTACGATTGTGGATCCAGGTGGTGGCAATACCCCGTTCACCCTCTCGGTTGAGGGCTCCGGTCTTCGTCTGAGCCAGACCAGCGGCGTTACTCCCGCAACGATCCAGGTCAGCGTCGATTCCGCAGCCTTGCAGAACACGACGGGAACGACAACGGCCAAGATCATCATTAAGTCCGATTCCGCTGTTAACGTACCGAACCCGGTGCGCGTGTTGATCAACAACAAGGAACCGGATCAGCGCGGAACGTTTGTCAACGTGTCCGGAACTCTGAAGGACTTGGTGTCCGACCCCTCACGCGACCGCTTCTACGTCTTGCGCCAGGACCGTAATCAGGTATTGGTATATGACGGAGCCAACAGCACTCGCCTGGCGACGCTTCGTACTTGCACGCAGCCGATGAGTATGGCCGTCACATTTGACCGCCAGTACCTCCTGGTCGGTTGTGACCGCTCGCACTATGTCAGTGTTTTCGACCTTGAGACGCTCGAGCCGGCGCAGCCGATCCGCATGGAAAAAGGTGACTACGTGCAGTCGCTAGCCACTTCGAATCGCGGTATTCTGGCCAGCACTCGCAGCTCTTCCGGCGGCAGCAATCAAGTGCACCGGCTTGAGATGGTCACTCGCACGAGCACGATCTTGCCGAGCCTGGGAATCTTCGAAAACAAAATTGACGTCAACACGGCTCTTTCGGCGACGCCGAATGGTTCGGCGATTCTGTTCGCCTCCTCCGACGGCAACGTCATGTTGTATGACGCCAACGTGGATTCGTTCACGATTTCACGCAAAGACTTTACGAGTCTGTCTGGCGCCTACGCCGCATCGAGCTTCAATCAATACGTCGTCGGCAACTATCTGCTCAATCGCTCGCTGGTGCGCGTGTCGCAATTCGACGCAACTTCAGGTAACTCGTCCGGGTTCGCCTTTGTCGACAACGAAGGTTTTCGGACCGTTGCCGCGAGCGCATCGTCGCCGGGAATCATTCAGCGTATGACCTCGACTGGATCCGGGATCCGCGCCACGCGCATGGCGGAAGCGCCTCTGCTGGGGAGCACCACTACCGGTGTCTTTACGCGGACCATTGCGCCTTTGTACTCTCGTAGCGCGATCGTCAATCTGACGACATCCGGATTTACGGTCCTGCCGTGGCAGTACGACTCAGCCGTGGCGCCGCCGCAGATTCGCAGAGTTGTCAACGCCGCTGACCAGACCGGCAATGTCGCGCCTGGCGGGCTTGTGACCATCGGTGGAAACAATTTGAGCCCCGTGAACCTCGCCACCGTCGAGAAGCCGCTGCCTACGGCGCTTGGCGAAAGCTGCCTCACGGTGAACGGTTTGCCACTACCGGTGATCTTTGTGTCACCGAACGTGATCAACGCGCAGTTGCCCTTCCAGGCGACCGGAAACGTGGCACTGATCCTGCGTACCCCAGGTGGGGTGAGCGATACCTACAACCTCACCATTCAACCGCAGGCGCCGTCGGTGTTCCGCACCGCGGTTGAGGAAGTGGGCGAAGTTCCGAC
>JAFDVT010000239.1 GCA_018268875.1 Acidobacteriota bacterium | reverse complement strand
GTTCCGAAGAACTTCAACCTGCAGCCGGAGCCCGCTTTGGGCCAGATTTTGGGGATTCCGGACGTTCGCGGCTACAACTTCGACGTGCAGATTACGACCGCGCCGGTGACCGATGGTTCGCTGTCGTCGTGTCCTCCGGCGGAGGCTGTGACGTGGGGCAAGGTGGACAAAGATACGTACCAGCAGACCACCGAAAGCCTGCAGGCGGACTACTCGCTGGTGATCCCGTTCCTGATCAAAGCTCTGCTCGACCGCCGCGCGAAGTTCGAAGATTTGCGCGATAAATTGGGCGAGGAGAAGCTGTTCGAGCGGCATCCGGAAGCTCGCGGGTATCTGCGCGGGCGCGATGGTTACCGGTTGTTTGAAAGGCGCGATGAGCTTGTCGGCAAGCTGGTCGACGACGTGCGAAACAATCGCGAATGGCTGCTGGAATCGTTGCAGTATCCGCTGCCCCGGGCGTAGTTTTAGCGCTAGCTATTGGGCTGTTTTGAGGACCTCGGCCGGTTCCGGCTTGCCGCGCTTGGCAAACCGGATCGTGCCGTCCTTGCCGATCAGGTACACGGTGCGAGTTGGGACGAACCAGCCGTCGGTGTTGTACTTCTTGGCGACGCCCATCTTGGCATCCACAAGCAACGGGAACGGAAAGGCCCGGTTCTTTTTGAAGTGCTGGTGCTTTTCGGCGCTCCCGGGGTTGACGCCGAACACCACCGTGTTTTTGGCCTGCACGTCGCCCCAGCGGTCACGAAACTCGCACAACTGAGTGGTGCAGCCGGGCGTCTCGTCCATCGGATAGAAGACCAGCACGACGTTCTTGTGGCCGCGGAACGAGGACAGCGCCACGGGCTTGCCGTCCTGGTCGTTGAGCGTGAAATCAGGCGCGGCCGTACCCACCGCGAGCGGGTCGGGACCGAAGATAGAGAACAAAAGAAGAGCCTCCGCGAAGAACATAACGCAACCTCACTCAATATAGCGAGATGCGCGATGCCGGACGACGGCCGCGCGGGGCTAGTTGCCGACGTTGCGGAGCAGCGGCAGGATCTCTTCGGGCTTGGGGAAGTTGGTGTCGATGTAGTCCATCCCTTCCACCGTGATCTGGATGTTCGACTTGTCGTCGCTGGCCGCATAGCCGCGAGCCTTGAGGTACCAGATCGCAAACTGCATTTCCTCGACGGTCATGTTGAGCATCTGTTCGAGGTGGCGCATGGAAAGGCCCGGACGAATGGGCTTGGCACGAGACCGGTCGTACATCACGCAGAGCAACGCGCGCCGCCGCGAGGTTTCGCCAGCGCCCGCGGTGAAAAATGACATACCGGAAAATTTGGGAGTGTCATCACCCGCGCCAGGACGGAGCGAATCGAACGATGCGCGCGCCGAAGGGTCCAACAGCACCTCATAGGCGAGCGACAGGGCTTCGAACTTTTCCGCGTCAGGGGTTTCGCCGGTGCGGGCGAACTTTGGGGCCAACTTCGAATACGCCTGCTGAATGACGTCGTTGGACGATTTGGGGTCGACGCCCAATACGGCGTAGTGGTCTTGAAACTTCCCGGCCAGAGGTGCGCTCATCAATAGTCTTATCGACAGCGCACCTCAAAGCCGGAATAGGTTATTTGCCCAGTTGACGGCCGATGAACTTCTCTAGCCTGTCTAGGCCCCGAGTAATGTCTTCCATCGACGCGGCGTAGGAAATACGCACGTGGCTATCGGTGCCGAAGGCCTCGCCAGGAACGGTCGCGACGAACTCTTCGGCCAGCAGTTTTTCGGCGAATTCCATGCCGCTGTTGATACCGCTCTTTTCGCTGAACACCCCGGAAATATTGGGGTACGCGTAGAAGGCGCCGAGCGGCATCTGTACCTTGAGCGCCGGCATCGCCTTCAAGCGGTCGATGACGTACGTGCGCCGCTTGCGGTATTCGGCGAGCATCGCGGCCACCGAATCCTGCGGACCGCGCAGCGCTTCGATCGCCGCCTTTTGCGCAATCGAAGTCGGGTTGGACGTCGAATGGCTTTGCAGCTTGTTGATGCCGCCGATGATGGCCGCCGGAGCGAGCACAAAACCGATGCGCCATCCGGTCATCGCGTAGGTCTTCGATAGCGACCCGGCCACCACCACCGTGTCCTTCGCGCCGGGCATCGACGCGATCGAGAACGGCTCTTCCTCGTACAGGAAGCGGCAGTAGCATTCATCGGTCATCAGATAAATGCCCTTGCTCTTGGCGAGGTGGAAGATCTTTTCGAATTCACCGCGTTCGACGACGGCGCCGCTGGGGTTGGTGGGCGAGTTGATCAGAATGATCTTGGTCTTCGGCGTGATGTGGTCTTCCACCATCTTGGCCGTCAACGCAAAACCTTTGGATTCGTCGGTGTTGACGAATACGCACTTGCCGCCCGCGTAGTTCACGACGTCCTTGAACGTCACCCAGTAGGGAACCGGGATGATCACTTCATCGCCCGGGTTCACCAGAATCTGCATCAGGTTGAAGATCGCGTGCTTGCCGCCGACCGTCACCAGGCACTCGTTGACCTTGTAGTCGGTGCCGTAGTCGGTTTTGTGGCGCCACACGATGGCGTCCTTCAATTCCTGCACGCCGCCGGCGTTGGTGTAGCGGGTGAAGTTCTGATCCAGCGCATCGATCGCGGCTTTCTTGATGTTGTCGGGAGTCGGAAAATCAGGCTCGCCGACGCTGAAGTCGACGACATCTTTGCCTTCCCGCCGCAGACGCTCGGCGTCCGCCGCTACCTTCATCGTCGACGATACAGAGATCGCCGATACACGTTCCGCGAGTTCGAGAGTGGATACCATTGGGCTACTTCCTGACTTCTCCTTACAGTCTTTGTCCTTGCAGTCTTCGCTTCAACCGTTCCTCGACAGGACCGGGCACCAGGCCTTCGATATTCCCGCCCAGGGCAATCACTTCCTTCACCAGGCGCGAACTCACAAACGAGTACGCTTCGCCCGACATCAGAAAGAGAGTTTCAATTTCGGGCCGCAAACGGCGGTTCATCAACGCCATCTGCAACTCGTATTCGTAATCGGAAACGGCACGAATGCCGCGCATGATTACGGATGCGCCTTTGGCCACCGCGTATTCCACCAGCAGTCCGCTGAAGCTATCCACTTCGACGTCCGGGTAGGGCCGCAGCACCTCGCGCAACATGTCCACGCGTTCTTCCATCGAAAAGAGCGCCTGTTTCCCCTCGTTCTGCAACACCGCGACGATCAATTTGTCGGTTACGCGGCGCGCCCGCGAAATGAGGTCCAGATGGCCGTTTGTGATGGGATCGAACGAGCCAGGATAGATTGCGACCACACGACCGGGTGTTGATTGAGATGACACAGGTTTTCGGGCTGGAAAGCGCGGTTCCTCTATCGTAGCAAAGCCGGTGGATTTGGACCCGCTTCGTACAATAGACAAACGTGGATGGAGTGATTGTAGTCGACAAGCCGGCCGGTTGGACATCGCACGACGTCGTCAACCGGATGCGGCGCCTGGCCAACACCAAAAAGGTGGGTCATCTTGGAACGCTGGACCCCATGGCGACGGGCGTTCTGCCGGTTGTGATCGGCAAGGCGACGCGCCTGCAGCAGTTTTTTGTTCGCAATGAAAAGGTGTATGAAGGCGTCATCCGGTTCGGGTTCGCGACCGATAGTTACGATCGCGACGGCGTTGCGACGACTGAGGAGCGGACGGATTTTGTGCCGACGGTGATTGGGCTGGAACCGCTGCTGGACGCGTTTCGCGGGACTTTCGATCAAACGCCTCCGCCGGTGTCCGCAAAGAAGGTCGGCGGCAAGAAGGCATATGAGCTCGCGCGGCAGAACATCGCCGTGGAGTTGAAGCCGGTTACCGTTACGATTTCCGCTTTGGACTTGCTGCGCGTGGACGGGCAGCGGGCGTGGATTCGCATGGCGTGTTCGGCGGGAACGTACGTCCGCAGCGTCGCGCATGAGTTGGGGATCGCGGTGGGGTGCGGTGCGCATCTGGATGACCTGCGCCGCATCCAGTCCGGCGACTTCGTCATCGGGCAGGCTCGCACGCTGGAACAACTGGAACAAGACCTGGCCGGCGCGCTCATTCCCGCAGTGGATTTGCTGTCGGATTTTTCCACCGAGATCGTGGATGCGGCGACGATCGGCATGATTCGTCAGGGCCGCGAATTCCGGGTGTCGCCATTCCGCACGCGCGACCTCGCGCAAATGGTGAAAGCGGTGTCCGAATCCGGCGAACTCATCGCCATCGGCCGCCCCAGCGCGCCCAATCTGTATCATCCGTTTCTGGTGCTTTAAGACGTAACAGTGGGGCCTTTGCGGCGTGCCGCCCATTCGGCGCCCGCGAGCAGCAGCATCGCCGCCAGGAACGACCACAACACGATCGCCACCGAATGCCGGAAGCCCGCGTATTCGCGGTTCAGCTTCTCTCCGAACCACGGCCAGGTGGCGATGATGGTGTACTTCAGGACCTCAAGCAACAGGCCGATGACGATGGCCGCCGGTACGGCTCGGTTGTTCGGAACGTCGCCGTTGGGCAGGAATTTGTACACCAGATACAGCGTGAACACGGTGATCGGAACGGCGATGATGCGGAAGAAAAAGTCCACCATGAACGTCGTGACCGGCCCTGTGCCAAGGGTTTGTTGCAGGTACTGCTGGTTGAGCGCGGTCAGCACGGTGGAGAACGTCAGCAAACCGCCGCAGACGAAGATGAGGCCCATGCTGACGACCTGGTTGCGGAAGTAACTGCGGTTCGTTGTGATGCCGAACACCTTGTTCAGCGCGACTTCGAGCGGTTCGAACACGCCGTTTGCCGTAAACAACAGCAGCAGGATCGACATGGCTTCGAGTGAACCTCGCTTGAAGCTGAGAAGGCTTGCCACCATGGGTCCGATCATTTCGCTGGGGAAGTAATCCGATAGCGCGATCTCCATCGCGCCCTTTACAACGGCCACTGGAAACACCAACTTCGCCAGCGAACAGATGACGACAAGGAACGGGAAAAACGACAGAAGTACGTTCGCCGCCACTGAGAACGCGTATACGTGCGTTTCCGTTTCCATCCAGTAATGGAACGTTTGCCGGACCGCTTTCCACACTTCGACCCACGGGAACTGGCCCGGCTGTTTTTGTTCTTCTAACATTCGGTAACTTCTATTTTCCGATACAGAATGTCGAAAAGATGCGGTTCAGTATATCGTCGGCGGTTGTGGCCCCTGTGATCGCGTCGATGGGCCGCAATGCCGCGTACAGATCGAGGAGCAGCATCTCGTGCGGGATGTGGAACTCGATCGCTCGCCGCGCGTTCGCCAACGCCTCCGCGCTTTCGCGTAGGAGTCCTTCGTGACGCAAGCTGGTGATGAATCCGGACTCCTGTTTTTCCGCCCCAGCGCCGACCGCGTCGAGTATGGCTTTGCGAAGTTCGCGGAGGCCTTCGCCTGTTCTTGCGGATACTGCTAGAAAACCAGCAGGGGCCGCCGCGAGGTCGCGTTTGTTGGCTACCAGCAACGCGCGGGTACCGGCTTTGTCCACAATTTCGCGATTT
>JAFDVT010000238.1 GCA_018268875.1 Acidobacteriota bacterium | reverse complement strand
GTAAAGTCGATCGACGGATGGTCGCGATTGAACACGCCCGCGCGGCCTTGCGGCGCCAGCAGAACCGGTAATCCGGCCAGGAACACGGAATCGGAATCGGGCGGTGGCGACGACGAGGCTAGCGCGGCTTCCAAACGCTGCGCGTACTCGGCCTCCAACACCGCGCGAACATCCTCCGCCCGGGGACTCTGCGGCTGCCCGTTCAGCGATGCGACAGGTCCACGCCAGACCTCGAAGGCACGCTCGGCGCGGTCCAGGAGATAACGCGGCGTCCAGGGAGCCGCGGCGTCGAGCGTCTGCAAAAAGTCTTCGGGCAGCGGCCAGATGGAATGTTTGCTTTCGCGCGCGCGGACCACACCCAATTGCGGTTCCCAATCCATGGCGGTACGCAAGAGCGCCTCGGCAGACGCGGCATCCACGCGGTCCAGGCGGGCGCGATTTTCGCCCACGCAGTCCAAGAGAGCCGGCGAAAACTTGGGGACCAGTTCCGGCTGCGCAAGCGTCACCAGGAGGGCGTTCGGCAAACCCTCGGCGAGTTCGCGCGCGACGGTTTCGAACGCCAGCAGACCTTCGGAACTGCCTGGGTAGAGTTCCAGCGCTTCCACCTGATGGAAACAAAACACCGCTACGCCGGGGCTTGCGAGACGCGCGAGTTCCAACACCACTTGCCGGGCTTGTTCCTCGAGTTCGCGATCGTTGCCTCGCGTTTCCGGGACTTCCAGCTTGGCAAGAGCCTTCTCCGGCAGCGCGTCGCCACGAAGCCAGCCGGCGCACCACGCGCGGTAATGATCGGCGCGGTAATGCCCAAGCACGGTCGCAAGGCTGTAACTGATGGTCGCGCTGGCCGCCGCAAGATCGCGCTGACCGACGAGCCTCGACAGGATGGTCGCGCCGCGCGGACCTTGGCGCAACAGGTCGTCGACCATCGAACGCCGCAAATGCCGCCAGATCCTGGACGGCGCGGTTTCCAGCCGAATCGCGAAGAAATACGACGGTTCTTCGCGGTCGAGAACATGCGAACGGAAGCGCGAGGCAAAGTGCATCTTGCCTACGCCGGATTCGCCTTCGACCAACAGGCGCGAGGTTTCCGAACGCAGTTGGACGGCGACGATCAGGTCCGCGGCTTGTTCGAGCGCGTGCTGGTACAACACGGGCAGATCCGAATCCACGCGGTCCCACGGGTCCGCGATCGACTGCAATTGGAACGGATTCCGGATGCCCCCCAGCATAGTGTTGATTATCTCTGAAGCGGGTCTTCCTCTTCCGGCGGGGTAGCCTCGATCAACCGTCCCAGTTCCGGGCGCAAAGCTTCCATTTTGCGTTTCATTTCCCATGCGATGCGGCGGTAGCTGAAATGTCCCTTTACGCCGCTACGCAAGCGGCTGATGTACTCGGCCTCGGCAAAATCCATCTTAAAGAGGAACCGGGCGCGCGCGGCAAATGGCAGCAAGTAATGCGACCCGGGCGCCGGCAACTGCTCGATTGCCGTAAACGTCCGATCCATAATTCCGCTGTACAACTCTAGCAGCCCCGCGTTGGCGATCGCATCCGGCTTGGCGTAGCCGAGGTGCGTACCGTAGCTTTGCCGGTACTGTTGGCAGCGGCGATGGCGATGCAGATCGCGATATGCGCCGATGTCCATCACGATGTCGTAAACAAAGGGGCCAGTGCGGAATTCGCGCAGCAGATCGTCGCGACGCTTGCGGGAACGTAGCGCCGTGTCGATTACCTCGCGGCGGAGTGCCACGCGGTCTTCAAAAAAATTGAGCAGCGCGCGGTAAGGAACCTTCACCGACGGGTATACCAAGGTCGCGGCGATGTCGGATTCGGGGCAGCGCGGTTCCAGCAGATCGACGTCGTCGACGTGCGCGTGCAGCGAGGACGGGATGTTGTGAGCCACCCATTCGGCGACGTCCGCCCGCGCCTGCATCGCGTGTTCGTCGGGTTCGACGTACTTGGCAAGGGTCGGCGCAAACGGCACCGCGGAGGGCGAGCCGTCGAGCGTAACGGCGGCGGGTTCGCGGCAGGCGGAGGCGGTTTCCATGCCCAGTTCGCGGACTTCGGCGTATTCCGAACCTTTCAACCGCCGGATCTGCCGTTCGAGCGTACGAATGCTGGTGACCTGTCCCACGCCGGTCGGAATGCCCCAGAACAGGCAGTAGCGCGCGATGTCGAACGCGCGCGCCGCGATGTTGCGGCGATAGGTGTCGGGCTTCATCCCGTCGGGCCGGGGCAGCGTCTCCGTCAAATGTTCGACGGCGCGCTCGTGCATGTCGCGATACGCCGCGAGCAACGCGATGGCTGTTTCCGCGTACAACGGGTTGCCGGCAAGTTCCGGAGGCGTGACAAAGCCTGACGAACCGAAGTCCTGGTAGCGCGACGATCGCGCCTGGCCGTCCCAAAGCTGTTCGTCTTCGAGTTCGGTGGCGGCCAACTCGGACACACCTTCAAAGCACATCACGACATGGCCCAGATCGGCGATCGAGGCATGGCCGTACTGGAAATAGAAACTATCGAGAAACTTCGATTCGTCGTGTGTGCGAACCCATTCGAGGGACTTCGCAATCGAGTCGGGCGACCGGCTATAGCGCGCTAATGCGTAGGCGCATTTCTCCGCCGGCATGGGAGCGACGGTCAGCACCCTTCGCTGTCGTTCTGACATGGTGAATCTCACAATAGTACCCTGTAGGTTGGCAACGAAAAAGATCGCGACCACGAAAAAGCGCGCCGTCAAAAAAGCGGCGGCCAAGAAGACTTCGACGGCGGTAAAGGCCGCGCGCAAAGCCGCCACGCCATCGGCGGCGGCAAAGAAAAAGGCAGCCGCTTCGACGACTGCCGCGGCCCAGACACCGGCTGTCGAGTCCAAAGCAAACTGGCTTGTCGCCGTGCGCGCCGCGGAATCCAAGAAGGCCGCCGACATCACCGTGCTCGACCTTCGCGAGGTCACCTCGTTCGCCGATTTCTTTGTGATCTGCACGGGCTCCAACCCTCGCCAGGTGCAGGCGATCGCCGAAGAGATCGACGTGCAGCTCGCCAAGGCCGGCGAAAAGGCAACGTCGCTTGAAGGCTACAAGAACGCCGAATGGGTGCTCGCCGACTACGGCGACATGATCGTTCACGTCTTTTCGCCGAAGGCTCGCGAGTTTTACGAACTCGAACGTTTGTGGCGGCACGCCAAGACGGTCGAAATTCCGGCACAATAGGATTCCATGGCCGCGAACCTCACCGTCTTTCTGTCCGCCGAGACGATCGACCAGCGCATTCAGGAACTGGGCAAGCAGATCGACGAGGATTACGCCGGGCGAGGTCCCGTGTACCTGCTGGTGATTCTGAAGGGCGCCTGTATGTTCCTGGCGGACCTGGCGCGCGCCATGAAGACGCCCGCACGCATCGAATTCATGGGCATTTCGAGCTACGGCAAGGGTAAGACCACGTCCGGCCAGGTGCAGGTGACCAAGGACCTGGACGTCTCCATCGAAGGCCACGACGTGATCATCGTCGAAGACATAGTCGATTCCGGCGTCACGCTCAGCTACCTTCGCCATGTGCTTGAACAGCGCAAGCCTCGCAGCCTGAAGATCGCCGCGCTGCTCGACAAGCCGGACCGCCGCCTGCGTCCCGTGCAAGTGGATTACGTTGGGTTTTCGATTCCCGACGAGTTCGTTGTGGGGTTTGGCCTCGACTACGCGGAAGATTACCGGAACCTGCCCGACGTCTGCATCCTCAGTTGAGCAAAACCGCCATCTGGCGGCCTAGCGTATCCGATTCCTCAAGCGGCAAACCGACCACTCCGGCCAGCCAATTTCCCTTCGGAAAGACGAAGTACGAGCGCGCGCCGTCGGTGCCGTAATATCCGCCCATGTGCGCGACGAACTTTGGACTCTGCATGGTGTCCTTGAACTGGCCGAGCAAAATCGCCGTGTCGCCCGGGGACTTTGCCTTGATCACGAACTGCTGCCAGCGCTTGCCGTCTTTTTCGTACGACGCGATGTTGCCGCCGGGCAAAAACGCCTTGCCAAATAGCTGATCCGCAACCACTTCCACCTTGTCGCGGCCGGCCATCGGGAAGCGCCTGGTTTCGTCCGACGGAGCAGCGGCCGCAACCTTCACCGGACCTTGCTTTGCGGCGGGCTTTTCGTCCCCGCAAGACGCCGTCAAAATCACCGCCGTCACAACGCAAATTGCACGAACCATAGGGCCCAATATACCGCAAACGATATTGAGAACCAGTAATAAAGAAAATGCGTTATAGTCTCTAGAGCCGGAGGAGCGGCTCGGAACACCAATGGCCTTCATGGACTTCATCAAGAAGCAATTTATTGACGTCATCAGCTGGACGGAAACGGAGCCTGGCATCCTGGCCTCGCGCTTTCCGATGCAGGACATGGAAATCCAGAACGGCGCTCAGTTGACGGTGCGCGAGTCGCAAATGGCGGCGTTTGTGAACGAGGGCCGCATGGCCGACGTGTTCGGCCCCGGGCTGTACACGCTGAACACGCGTACGCTTCCGCTTTTGACCAACCTCATGAACTGGGACAAGATGTTCCAGAGCCCGTTCAAAAGCGACGTCTACTTCTTTTCCACGCGCCAGCAGACCAACCAGAAGTGGGGCACCGCGCAGCCCATCACCATCCGCGACAAGGACTTCGGCATGGTCCGGCTCCGCGCGTTTGGCATCTATTCGTACCACGTGAGCGATCCGCGCGCGTTCCAGACCAAGATCAGCGGCACGCAGGAAGTCTATCGTGTCGCGGAGCTCGAAGGGCAGTTGCGGAACTCCATCATCGGCTGGATGTCCGACACGTTCGCGGAAAGCGGCGTGCCGTTCCTGGACATGGCCGCCAACCAGGTGGAACTGGGCAAGAAGGTGGCGGACTTCATGCGTCCGCACTTTGCCGACATCGGTCTGACGCTCGATACGTTCGTGGTCGAAAACCTGTCGCTGCCGGAAGAGTTGCAGAAGATGCTCGACACGCGCATCGGCATGAACATGATCGGCAACATGCAGCAGTACACGCAGTTCCAGGTGGCCAATTCGCTGCCCATCGCGGCGGCCAATGAAGGCGGCGGCGCGGCAGGCATCGGCGCGGGTCTGGGAGCCGGCATGGCGATGGCCAACGCGATGATGGGCGCGATGAATCCGCAGCAGCAACAGCAACCGCCGCAGCAAACTCCGCCGCCGGTCGCGCCTGTACCCACGGGCGCGCCTACCGCTCCGGCGGGAGAAACCAAGTTCTGCATGAACTGTGGCGCCAAGATTCCGCGCGCCGCCAAGTTCTGCGCCGAATGTGGACAGCCCCAGGGCTAACGTCGCTTTTTCTTGTACGATGTCCGGCAGCGAGTGGATTATTGAAGCGCACGGATGCGGCCCCGATTCCTTACGGGATCTGGCCCGCTTACAGTTGCTGTTTCAACACATCATCGACGGCATGCAACTGCATCCGGTGGATTCCGGGAACTGGCATCGGTTCCCGGACCCCGGCGGCATCACCGGCCTGCGTCTGCTCAAAGAATCCCACCTCGCGTGCCATACGTTTCCCGAATACGGTTCGCTCTGCCTGAACGTGTTTTGTTGCAAGCCGAGGCCGGATTGGGATTTCGAAGCTCCTCTTCGCTCGATGTTCGATGCGCATTCGGTCAAGGTCCGCCGGATTGAAAGGCCGTACGCATAGACGATGTCACGTCCAGCCGGAACGTGTCCGCAATGCGGCGCGAAGATCGAATTC
>JAFDVT010000237.1 GCA_018268875.1 Acidobacteriota bacterium | reverse complement strand
GGGGCGCCCTCAAGAAGTCCGTCAACGGCATCCCGACCGGGACGGATTATCTTATCGCCTGGACCGACGGGGTGGCCACGACGTCCGCAGAGTTCCGGAGTGGCGCGATCTTCGAGGCCTTCGTGCCCAGGCTATGGCAGGGCGTCGGCTTCAGACTCGTGAACGAGATGGTCGCCAAACTTGGCGCCGGTGGAGAGCTCACGTTCGGCAAGATGGTCGTCAGGAATGACACCGTGGTCCTCACCCAGCGCAAGATGTTCAGCAGCGAACGCGTGGAGTTTGGGTGGGGCGACGTGACGGTGCGGACCGCCGACGGGGCATTCATCGTCGAAGGCCCGAAAGGCTCGAAGGCCTCCGAGACGATGGCCTACCGCGAGGTGGAGAACATCCACTTCTTCGAGGCGCTGGTGCGCCAAGCCTTCAAGAACGGGCGCGTCCGGCTTAGCGATGCTTTCTCCTGACGGCGTGCCCACGGAAATCCGCGGCACATGGGCGGGCGAGCAACGCGGGGATCGCCTTGGTGGTAGGGCGTGCCACGTGACTTTGGCGTTGAGTGGCACGATCCTATAACCCTCGCATGACATACCGAGCCAACATCGTGCCCACCATGGGTGAGATTTCGTCCGGCGCACTCGAGCCAACCTCGAATGCGTTCAAGGGGTATGTCGGCATGGTGCGCCTTGCGCCGTTCTACGCTCTGAGCATGACCGTCGTAGGACTGCTGGCCGGAGTCACCGGCATCGCGGCGATGAACACCCTGAACATCGTCGGTCAGGGGGTATCCATCGGATGTCTGATGGCCGGATTCGGCGTGCTTCAGATCAATCGCACACGCAAACCGAGCATCGAGCAGGTGCGCCGCCTCGCTCATCTGGTGCGGCTCGACCCCTCGCTCGCCCACAAGGTGAACGCGATGGCCGAAAAGGATTACACGTTCAGGAAGCTCGGGCGCTTCATCCTGCAGAATTCCGCTCGCGCCAACGAGGCCGAGATGGAACAAGCGCTCGACGAACTGGAAGAAGCCGTGAACGGCATGGGGAGCAAGGCATGATCTTCGGCAGTCTCTTCGGTGGACGTCGCGGGAACGACGGCGACGGTAACGGCGGAGGTGCCGGCGATCGTGCGGAGGGCCAGCGGTTGTTCGAGCTGGCGATGCAGGCAGCCGTCCAGTTCCGGTCTAACGAGGCCATCGACCTATATACGAGGTCGATCACGGCCTGTCCGAACCCTTCGCCATACATGAATCGTGCGAACCTGCTGATGAAGCGAATCCGCTGCCGGGAGGCGCTCCAGGATCTGCTCGAAGCCAAGCGGCTCGATGACCGCCAGGGACGACAGTTCGGCAACGAGCTCTCCAGGGAGATCGGCTGGGCGAGGACGCTGTCGTCGAACTACGACAACGGAACCCGGGAGAAACTGATCAAGGATCTGCGGGCCTCGGATCGCGATACGGTCGCCGAGCGCATCATCTGCGCGTCGTTCGGCATCGACAAGCTACAGTGGGAATACAATTCGTTCGATCGCGAACTGATCGAGTATCACCTGTTCAACGATGTCGACGACATCGCGAAGTTCGACGACGTTCGTTCCTATCCAGAGGCGGCCGAGCTGACCCGGGCTTATGATCCCCGCTTCATCGAACAGAAGGTTGCGCGCTGCCCGGACCAGCGCGCCTATCAGGATGCCCAGGCGAAGATGCACAACTTCCTGTGCTCCTACGATCTGACCGACATGATCCAGCTGCGGCGCTACATGATCTACCGGATCCACGCTAAGCTGCTCGCCCAGGACTTTGGCGACTTCTACGACGCGCTCGATTCGGATTGCACGGGCGTGCTTCGCGAGGCCGAGGAGAAGTTTCCGGGTCGTGGGCGTGGAACCGCCCTCTGGCAGGCAATCGACGCTGCTCGCGAGAAACCTTAGGCGTCGTCAGGTTCTTTTGCGCCATAAGGTCGCATCGCGGCGCGCAGCGTCGGCTAGAGTGCATTCGCGTCAGCGCGACCGCGCCAAGGCACGACGCGCGAGATCACCGAATTCGCTGTCGGATCCCCGCGCCGAACTTGATCCATATCAGCGAGTTTTTTCGCTGAAGTTCACCGCGTTTTAAGCGGCCTGCCGTACCCGATCGTCTGCAAGGAGCCGGCCTTTTGAAGGGGAGCAGTTGACCGGCAGCGGGGAACGAGATGCGGAAGACACGATTTGCGGCCATCAGCGAACCGTCCGCGCGGGTTCGCGACCTCGGTTATCTCGACATCTTTCTGTTCGACCTGCGTCCCGCGCGGCAGCCGGATGACGAGCGAATCGCCAACGAGCGCATTCGCGGATTGACGAATACGGGGCCTTATCTCCTCGCGTCACATCTGATTTGCGCGATCGAGCTGGCGATCCACGCCTTTCGCTCGGGGGGCGATCGTCCGCTGGCGATCGTGCTGCCGCTGGTGGGCGTGGTGGTGCTTGCGGCCTTGTCGACCTTGCTCAACCGCCGTCGCACCCGGACGATGCGGCCGCATCAGGTCGTCAGACTGTGGGGTGCGTTCACCGTCGCTATCGGCTTGTTGTGGGCGATCGTGATTGCTGCCGGCCTGCCCGCCCAGGCGGGCGGCGCTTCGCCGATCGTCCTGGCGTCACTGCTCGGGGCGTTCTGCCTTACCATCGCGGCGTTCGTTTCCGTGCCCAGCCTGCTGCTGGTCAGCTACATCGCCGCAATCGGTTCGTTTGTCCTGTTTTCAACCGACTTGCCGATCCTCGGCTTGCTCGTCGCCTTCGGCGGGTGCCTGCTCGGAGCGAGCATCTTCAGCGCGCGCGGGGCGCTGATCGCCGCCGGACGTCAGCTCGCCAACGAATACCAGGCGCAAAAGGCCGCACGTTTCGTCGCCGAGTTCGAACAGAGCGGGCGCGGCTGGTTCTGGGAAACCGATTCCGACGGAGCGCTTACCTATGTGTCGACGCAACTTGCCGAGGATCTGAAACGTAGCCCCACCGAGCTGATCGGCACGCAATTCGTCGACCTGCTCGGCATGGACGT
>JAFDVT010000236.1 GCA_018268875.1 Acidobacteriota bacterium | reverse complement strand
GAACAAAATGCCATGTCTTTCTATTATCGGCTGAGTTCGCGATAGACATCGCGTTTGCCGAGGCCGCGGTCGCGCGCCACCTGTTTGATGGCGTCCATGCGGGAAATTCCGGCGCGTTCGAGTTCGGCAACGGCTTCGGCCAGTGGACGCTCGTCCGTTTCGGCGCGAGGTTCGCCCTTGCCGATCAGCAGCGTGATTTCGCCTCGCACAGTGTCGCGGGCAGCGAGGGCCTCGCGTACCTCGGCCGCCGAACCCGTCAGGAACTCCTCGTGCAGCTTGGTGACCTCGCGCGCCACCACCACGGGCCGCCCCGGCATCGCAGCCTCGACGTCTTCCAGCGTGTCCAGAATGCGATGCGGCGCTTCGTAAAAAATCAGCGTGGAGGTGTCGCCGGCGAGTTCGCGCAGGGCCTCCACGCGTTGCGATTTCTTCTGCGGCAGGAAGCCTCCAAAGCGGAACGAATCGGTGGGCAGTCCGCTGGCGCTGAGCGCGCTGATGGACGCCGAGGCGCCGGGTACAGGCACCACGGCAATGCCCGCCGCACGGGCCTCGCGAACCAGGTGGAAGCCGGGGTCTGAGATCAAAGGCGTGCCCGCGTCGCTCACCAGCGCAACGGTTTCGCCGGCCGCGAGCCTGCGCAACAGTTCCGCCGTGCGATGCTCCTCGTTGTGTTCGTGATAGCTGACGGCGGTGGTGGCGATGCCGTAATGATCCAGCAGTTTTCGGGTTTGGCGGGTGTCTTCGCAGGCGATTACGTTGGCCTCGCGTAAAATGCGTACGGCACGATACGTAATATCCTCCAAATTGCCGATAGGAGTAGCGACTACGAATAGCATCTTGAAGTTGTTAGGATAAAACGTTGGCAACGCTGCACGAAAAGGCATCCGCGGGATTCTGGACGTGGGAACCGCCCGGCAAGGCGATCCGCATACACATCGACCTCGACACGGTCGACCGCATGATGCATCATATCGTCGATGGTTTCGGCTCCGTCCCCAAGCGCGGAGCGGAAGTCGGCGGCATTCTCATTGGTTCGGCACAACGCCCGAACGGCAAGCTGGAAGTGACGATTACGGACTTTCTGCCGGTGCCGTGTACGCATCGCTTTGGACCATCGTACGTCCTTTCGAACGAAGACGTGGAAGGCCTGGCGGCCGCGGTGGCATCGGCTGGCGGCGCCTGCGTCGGTTACTACCGGAGCAACACGCGGGAACGCATGTCGCTCGGTCCTGAGGACCTGGAATACTGTCAAAGCTACTTCCCGGGTCCCGACCAGGTGGTGCTGTTGATTCGTCCTTCGGCGATGCAGGCCAGCCGCGCGGGCTTTCATTTCTACGAAGAAGGCGCGCTGGTGGATCCGACGCCGCTGGAGTTCCCGTTCCGGCGGAGCGAACTCGAATCGGGCGCCGCGCCACAGCGCAGGCCGCTTGGCGAACGTCGTCCTGCCGCGCCGTCGCCGCCACCGCCGTCATCACCTGCTCCTTCGCCGCAATCGTTGCCGGCCACCGGTCGCGCACATGGCCGCGAAGGTCTGGCGAGCATCCAGGAAGCGGCTATGGCCCGGGACCCGCAGCCGTCTGCGGCCGTTACGCAGCCGATGTTTACGCCGCAGCCACAACAACCGCAGTTTTCGCCGTTGCCGCCGGCTCCGCACCTGAACTATCCGGTGCCGTCGATGGCGGGCGGCATTCCGCGCACCAAGCGGAACTGGGTGTGGTTCCCGCTGTCGTTCATCTTTTTGCTGTTGGGAGTCCTGCTAGGGTTTCAAGCGGCTTTGACGTTCAACGGCGGCAAAGCGACGTCGCAGGATCCGTATTCGTTGAGCCTGGGCGTGGAGCGCCGCCAATCGGATCTGATTGTTCGTTGGGACAGGACCAACGGCGCTGTCCGGACGTCGTCGAAAGGAGTCCTGGACATTCAGGACGGGCCGTATTCGAAGCGCGTGGATCTGGATAGCAGCCAGTTGCAGACGGGCAGCGTGATTTACCGCTTTTCGAGCCCCAAGGGGAAGTTCAAGCTGGAGCTTTATCCCAAGGACCGGGTGGTGATGTCGGAAACCATCGACTGGTCCAACTAAGAGTGGAAGACGAAACAGTGATAGGGCGGTGATCTTTGCCGATCACCGCCCTTAAAATGTCTTGGAAAATGCGGGGCTTCTTACGCCTTGCGGGCGCCGCGCGTGGTCCCCTTGAGGGCGGACTGACGGCGCTTGGCCGCCTTACGCTTCGGCTTGCTGATGATGAAGGTGCCGCTGCCGAGGTATTCGGCCTGGTACAAGTTCGGATTCGTCTTTTCGGTCTTCTTTGCGGTCTGGGTAGCCAACTTGATAACTCCTAAGAATCTACGGAAACTTAATTGTACCGGATGAAGCTAGCTCTTGTATTCCTTTTCCTCGTTTTCCCCCTGGTCGCGAAGGACAAACCCGAGGTCAAGGACGAACTTTTTGGCGAAATCGACACGATCCTGGCGGACCTGAGCAAGATTACCGGTTGGCCGGTGAAGCGCAAAGTCACCGCGTCCTACATCACGCGGGACAAGCTGCGCGATTTTGTGACCAAGCGTCTGAAGCAGGAAGTGAAGGACGAGGACGTCAAGATCGAGCAGGAGATCCTGCAGATGCTGGGTCTGATTCCCCAGGGATTCGATCTTCGCAAAAGCACGGTGGACCTGATCACCGAACAGGCGGCCGCGTTTTACGACTACAACCGGCGGCGCCTGTATGTTTTGGAGACGAACGAAAGTACGCTCGAACGCCGGGTTACGCTGGCGCACGAGTTGGCGCACGCCCTTGCCGACCAGCGGTTTTCGCTACGCAAGTTCATCAAGGGTGGCATGGAAGGCGACGATCAGGCGGTGGCGCGGCAAGCGGTGGTGGAAGGCCAGGCGACCTGGTTGATGTGGGCGTACATGGCGGTTCGCGCGGGCCGCGAGCCTTCGGTTCCGATCGAACTTCTGGCCAACGCCAACATGAACGCCGCATCGGGTGGCGCGGGCTTCCCTGTGCTGGCCGAAGTGCCGATGTATTTGCGCGAATCGCTGATCTTTCCTTACACGCGTGGCTTGTTGTTCCAGAACGAGGTCCACAAGAGCAAAGGCGTGAAGGGGTTCACCGAGGTGTTCACGAATCCGCCCGATTCGACGCGGCAGATCCTTCACCCGGAGACCTGGCAACAGGGGGAAAAGCCGCTGGAGGTGAAGGCTCCCGACGCGCCCAAGGGTTACAAGCTGAAGGCCGAAGGCAGCATGGGCGAGTTCGACCACTATGTCCTGCTGCGGCAGTATCACGATGACGTCGTAGCCGATCGTATCGCGCCGCATTGGCGTGGTGGAACCTACCGGCTGTATCACGGCAAGAAGGGCGAACCAGTGCTGACCTACGCGTCCACGTGGGACACGCCGGAAAGCGCGGAGTGGTTCCTGCTCGAATACAAATCCGTGGTCGCGAAAAAGGGGCAAACCCGTAGCCGCCTCTGGCGCGAGGGCGCGACCGTACGTTCGATCGAGGGCTTGGCAAACTAGGGCAGCGCGAACGCGACGTACTTGCCGCCGGACGGCTGTCCACTCTTGCCTCCCCCGGCCGCGATCACCACGTACTGCTTGCCTTTCACCTCATATACGGCGGGCGTGGCGTTGCCTCCAGCGGGCAATTCGGTCTGCCATAGCAGCTTGCCGGTCTTCTTGTCGTAGGCGCGGAACTTGCGGTCGTAATTGGTCGCGCCGATAAACAGGAGGCCTCCGGCCGTCACCACAGGACCGCCGTAGTTCTCGCTCCCCGTGGTCTTGTCCGCGAGACTCGGAAATTCGCCAAACGGAATCTTCCAGGCGTATTCGCCCGTGTCGAGGTTGATCGCGTTCAGCGTCCCCCAGGGCGGCGCGATGGCGGGATAGCCATCGGGATCGGTGAACTTGTTGTAACCGTCGGTGGCGTACTTCAGGTCGTTCGGCGACGAAGCATCGGCGCCCGCGGCGGCCTCCGTTGATTCGCCGAGCAGGACGTAGTCGAGAATCGCTTCCAGGCGGTCGGCGGGCAGGTGCGCAAACCCGGGCATTCGGCTGCGGCCGTTCTTGGTGATCTCGGTCGCCTCGGCGCGCGACATGTGTTTGGCGAGGTCGATCAGCGACGGGAACTGGGGCGGCGAACCTCCACGGTCTTCGCGATGGCAGGCCGCGCAATTGGCCGTGTAGAGCGTCTTGCCGCTGAGTTTGCCGGTCTGCGTGGGGCGCGGCACCAGACGCAGGATCCATGCCATTTCGTTCGCGTTGACGTAGTACAAGCCAGTCTCGGGATCGAACGCCTGCCCGCCCCATTCGGCGCCGCCATCAAAGCCCGGAAACACAATCGTGCCTTCGCGACTGGGGGGCGTGAACTGGGGTCCGCTGCGAATCGTACGGAAGCGTTCGCGGAGGATCTTATTGACCTCCGGCGTGCGATTGCTCAGCATTTCCGCAGTCAGTTCCTGGCGGGAAAACGGCGCGGGCTTGAGCGGCAGAACCTGGGTTTTGGCGAGCAGTTCGCCTTCGACGTCGCTCGCGGCAACCGCTTTTTCCTCCATCGGAAACAGAGGCTTGCCGGTCTCGCGGTCGAACACCAGGACGTGGCCGGACTTGGTGGCCTGCGCTACGGCGTCGACAAGCTTGCCTTCGCGGCGAACGGTCACGAGGCTCGGCGGCGCCGGAAAGTCGCGATCCCACACATCGTGTTTGACGAACTGAAAATGCCAGATGCGTTCGCCGGTGTCGGCGCGCAAGGCGAGCATCGAGTTCGCGAACAGATTGTCGCCGTGGCGATTGGCTCCATAAAAATCGAAGGACGCGGAACCGGTGGGCGCGAACACGATGCCGCGCTTCTCATCAAGCGCCATGCCGGGCCAGGAATTTGTGCCACCGGAATACGTCCACGCATCTTTGGGCCACGTGTCGTACCCGAATTCGCCGGGGCGAGGCAGCGTGTGAAAGGTCCAGCGAACCTTGCCGGTGCGGACGTCGAACGCGCGAATGTCGCCAGGCGCGGAAGGCAGGCTTTCCGGCACCAGACTGCCGATGATTAGCATGTCCTTGTACACCACGCCGGGCGAGGTTCCGGTGATGCTGACGGTTGTGGGATCGCGCCCCAGGCCCTCGCGCAGGTCGACACGCCAGACCACTTTGCCAACGGTCGCGTCGATGGCGACGAGCCAATTCTTCGCAATCAGGAACAGACGTTTTTCGGCGCCACTTTGCCAATACGTCAAGCCTCGATTGCGGCCGCGTTCCGCTTTGCCGCTTTCATGCGGAACCACGGTCCAAAGTTCCTTGCCGGAAGCCGCGTCGAGCGCAACGACACGAAGCTTGGGACTGGTGACGTACAGCACGCCATCGACAAGGATGGGGTTGCACTGGATCTCGCTTCCTTTTTCTCCGTCGCCGGTGTCGTATTCCCAGGCCACGCGCAACTTCGCAACGTTCTTTGTGTTGATCTGCTTCAAGCTGGAGTAGCGAATGGAATCGGGTCCGCCGCCGGCCGCGGGCCAACCTCGATATTGGGCCGGAGCGGTACGCTTTTGCGCCGATCCAAGGAAAGAGCAAATCAGGAAAAGGACGACCAACGTTCGCTGCACCACCGCATGATATCAGCGCGCAGGGAACGAATTCGAAAGTGCGGACGTATACTTAGCTGAAAGCGGACCACTGGCATGCCCTACTGTGTGAATTGCGGAAATCAGGTACTCGCGGACGCGCGTTTTTGCGCAGCCTGCGGCTCTCCACAGGCTGTGCCGGCGTCGCCGGGCGCCGTCCCGCCGCCGCAACCTCCCCCGTCGTTCGACGTGCCCGGCATCGACGCGCGAACGGCAGCTACACTCTGCTACGTGCCGATCTTCGGCTGGCTCGGTTCGCTGTTCGTGCTCGCGTCGGACCGCTTTCGCCGCGATACGGTAAGCCGGTTTCACGCCTTCCAGGGCCTGTACCTGTTTGTCGCGTGGATGGTGATCCAGTGGGTGTTCGCGCCGATCGGACGGCATACCTATTGGGTGGTCGGCATCAATCCCGTGAAGCTCGCGCAGGTGGGACTGTACGGCGTGTGGATCTTCATGCTGGTGAAGACCTGGAACCGCGAAATGTTCAAATTGCCGCTGATTGGCGAGTGGGCCGACCGCTCGGTTTCCGAACAACGATAGCGGGCTACTTCATGATCTGGAAAAGGTTGCTGTAAGCGTCGGTCCACTGGCGGATCTTGGGATTGTCCGACTGGAACGACACGTTCTTGGCATTCTTAAACAGCGGCGCGTCAAAGAACGATTTGTCCTTGGTGCACAGCATCCAGGAAGTGGACGAATAGAAGTCCGCGCCGGTAGCGTCGTCTTCCACCAGCGCCACCGTCATGCCGTAATCATGCGCGTTGCGCGTCACCACGGGAACAAGGTTCAGGTAGCGATTGGAAATATTGATGGCCAAAACGCCGCCCGGCTTGAGGTGCTTTTCATACAGCCCGAACGCTTCCTTGGTAAGCAGGTGGACCGGCACCGAATCGCTCGAAAATGCGTCCATCGCGAGCAGGTCGAATTGCTGGCTCTGCTGCCGTTCGAGTGTCAGGCGGGCATCGCCGAGAAAGATGTCTTTGTCGCCGGGGCAATCGTTATAGAAGGTGAACCACGTGGTGGCAATGTCGCGAACGACGGGATTCAGTTCGTAAAAGCGGAAGTAATCGCCACCGCGGCAGAAGCTGGCGGTTACGCCGGCGCCCAATCCGGTGACGCCAACGCGCACGTTGGGCGATCGTTCCTGAAGGGTACGGATCGCGCGGCCAAAGCCGGACTTGGGCGAATAATAACTGGTGGCTTCGCGGCGGCGCTTGGCGTCTAACAACTGCGAACCGTGGTTGATCGTGCCGTGTACGAGCGCGCGATTGTCGGTGGACCCTTCCTCGCCGATCTGGTCGCGAACCTTCAGCCCCCCGTAAAAATTGCGCACCAGATAGCGGTAACCGGTGAGGTTCCAATGCTGGTAGTACGCCAGGTGAGCCACTAGAATCGCACCCAGCAACGCGCTCACAGCGCGCAGCGAAACATGCGTCAAACGGCCGTCGTCGCCTCGCGTCCAGCACAAGGCCAACGCGGTTGCCGAACACATCGCCGTGAGCAGGCAGAACTGTTTCAAACCTTCCTCCGGCGCGGGCGGTATGACGAGGCGGATCAAGTTCGCCGACAACGGCGCAAGCCAGATCATTCGCATCATCCACGACGATCCGGCTACCGGCCTTTTGAGGATCTCAATCCACGTCGCGCTGGTTCCAACGGCGAAGGTAAAGGTCATGGCCGCGGCGAAGATCCAGTAGGAATGGAACGTATCGGTGTAGGTTTTGTAGTGATACCAAAGCTGGGTGAACATGATCACCGCCAGTCCGGTCACCGCCCAGCCTTGTGAGTGCCGCCACGTATCGGGCATTTCCGTCCACACCAGGTAGGCCGCGAGCACGCCGCACATGCCCAGTCCGATGGCGAGTTCGAAATAGCCGGTAAAGACCAGCGGCGCGATCATCGCGACGAACAGCCCTCCCAGGGCGCCACCCACCGAAACCATCAGGAAAAATAACGTCAATTGCCTGGGATGGGGCTTTTGCAGCGCCAGTTCGCCGTGGCAAACCATGCAGCACACAAACAGGATCACCGACCACATATAGATGGGGCCGAAGCCGTCGCGATTGTCCTCGCTCAACAGGTACGCCGCAATGCCGAGCGACGCGGCCAGCAGCGGCAGAAACGTACCGCGCGTATAAATGTCGCCGCTTTCAAACGCCAGGATGAACGTGAGCAGATAGATGCTAAGCGGCAGTACCCATAAGAACGGCATGGGCGCGACGTTCTGCGTCAGATGGCTGCTGATTGACAGCAGTAAGATCGACGCGCACGCCGCGAGCGCGATCCACAGCAGCATGCGTCCGAAACCGATCGGTTGAGTTGCCGGATCTGTCGCGGCGGCGGGGCCGGATTCCGCGGCGGGAATCGCGCGGACCATGTTCCAACCGGTGTAGATGGCAAGCGCGGCAAACAGGCCGAAGGCCACGTGCCAGATGCGAGTCTGTTCCGGCGAGGTCAGCATCGGTTCGAAGACGAAGGGAAAGCTAAGCAGCGCCAAGAATGAACCGAAGTTCGAAAGGGCAAACAGGCGGTACGGAATCTTGCCGCCGCTCGCGCGGGTATACCAGGCTTGCAGCAAGGGTCCGGTTGTCGACAGCATCAGATAGGGCAATCCGACGGTGGCGCTCAGCAGCAAAACAATGCGTAGGAGCGGTTCCTTTTCGTCCGCCGGTTTCCACTGCGGGCCGGGCATCACGGGCATCGCGAGGGCGCCCAACAGCAGACAAGTGTGCAGAATCGTTTGCGCTTTCGGAGTCAGCCACTTCGTGATGGCGTGCGAATAAAGGTAACCGAGCAACAACGCCATCTGGAAGAACATCAGACACGCGCTCCACACCGCGGCGCCGCCGCCAAACCACGGCAGGATGATCTTGGCGATCATCGGTTGAACCTGGAACAACAGAAACGCGCTGATAAAGATCGTTAAAGCGTAAATGAGCATCGGAAGGCGAAGCAATCATGTTCGCACAATGTTATGCTTGAATTTCCCGATGCTTTCGACGCGCCACCATCATCGCCACCATCACGGTGCCTGACAGCGGCCATCGATCTTGCCTTCGGTTTTTGAAAGATTTCGATACGCCCGCTGTTAGTGGATAGAACCACTCGGCGGGCTTTTCGCTTCTTATGGGACAGGAACTAAACTTAGACTTTTCGAAACTCGACGGCCTTGTCACCGCCGTCATTCAGGACGTCGCCACGGGCCGGGTTCTGATGGTCGGATTCATGAACGAGGAAGCCTGGAACAAGACCCTCGAAACAGGGTTTGCGACGTTTTGGTCGCGCACCCGGAAGAAGCTATGGCTGAAGGGCGAGTCGTCCGGCCACAAGCTCGCCGTGAAGGAAATTTACACCGATTGCGACGTGGACGCGTTGGTTCTGAAGTGCCAGGAACTGGGCCCCGGCGTGTGTCACGACGGCTATCAGAGCTGCTTCTACCGCAAGTACGACGGCGGCACCTGGACTGTCACCGAAGAGCGCGCCTACGATCCCAAAGCCGTCTATGGCTCGTAAATTGATCGTCTTCGACATGGACGGCGTGCTGGTGGACCCCACCAACTCCTATCGCATGACCGTCGTGAAAACGGTCGCCGGGTTCGGCGGCGAAATCACGTTCGAACAAATCGAGGACTACAAGAACAAAGGCGGCTGGAACAACGACTGGGCGTTGACCCACCAGATCCTGCGCGACCAGGGGATTCGCGACGTCCGTTATAAGGATGTTCAAACCGCGTTCCAGTTCCTGTTCGACGGGCCGCACGGCTATGGCATGCAGGAAGAATGGCTGGTTGGCGATGGGTTCTTCGATCGCCTCACGGCGAAGGATCATCTGCTCGGCATCTTTACCGGGAGGCTCGAAACCGACGCCAACAACACGCTGTCGCGCTTCGCCCCGTCGGTAAACTTTGCGCCTCGCATCTGCGCCGAACACGTCGAAAACGGCAAGCCCGCGCCCGATGGGCTGCTAAAAATCCAGCAGCAACATCCGAACGAGGAACTTGTATTTTTGGGCGACACGGTAGACGACGCGCGCTCCGCGCGCCTTGCGGGCGTGCCGTTTTACGGCGTCGCCAAGCAGAACCATCCTCGCCGCGCCGACCTGATCCGGCTGTTCGAACAGGAACAAGCTGTCGCAATCCTCGAAAACGTCAATGAACTGGAGGACCACCTGCGGTGATCGCGATCCTGGATTACGGCGCCGGCAACCTGCGGTCGGTGGCCAACACACTAGACGAAATCGGCGCGCCATATGAGGTTCGGACCACGCCGGACGCGCTCGAAACGTTCGACAAAGTGATCCTGCCCGGCGTCGGCCACTTCGGCCAGATGACACGCGCGATGGACGACCGCGGACTGCGCTCCGCCATCCACGGCTACGTCGCAAGCGGAAAGCCCTTTCTGGGTATTTGCGTCGGGTTGCAGTGTCTGTTCGAATCGAGCGAAGAAGCGCCGGACGAGAACGGCCTCGGGCTGTTTCCGGGCGTCGTCGCGAGGTTCCCCAGCAGCGCGCGAGTGCCGCAAATGGGCTGGAACAGTCTGACGCAAGTGAAGGATTCCGCG
>JAFDVT010000235.1 GCA_018268875.1 Acidobacteriota bacterium | reverse complement strand
CTCCGATGTTGATGTTGAGCTTGCGCAGGTCGGTGCGCTTTGCCGCGTTGCTGTGAGCCGCGTCGACCTCTAGCTTTAACGGAAAATTGAGCTGGCTTTTGCGGACGCGCAGTCCCGCGACCTCGACCGCGCCCTTGGCTGCGGCATTATCGCCGTATGCGATGTCCAACGCGCCGGTGAGCGCGCCGTCCATGTCGTCGAGCGTCGCGTCGCCCGTGAACTGCCGCAAGGAAGCCAGCGTGACGCGCTGGAACTTGACGGTTCCTTCGATGTTGCGGTTCTGGCCGCTGCCGGTCCAATGGATGGTCGGATCGTCCTTCCCCGGCAGGTGGACGGTGGCCTCGAGGCCGTATTTCTGATTCGGGGCGTAGTCGGTGAGCGTGACGTCCAGATGGTCGTATTGCGTGCGAACGGGCTTGGGTTCGAGCTCGTCGAGGTAGCCGATGGTGCCGTCGGTGATCCCTAGACGGGCGATCGAAGGGCCCGTCGAATCATTCGACGGCGACGATGCGGCGCCGAGGCTCGCGAAGTTCCAAACGCCGGCCTTGTTGCGTACGATTTCGACCTTGGGCGCTTCGAGCTTCAGCGACGACACTTCGACGTTGCCGGAGAGCAGCGCGAACAGCCCCAGGTGTACGCGCAGTTCCTTGGCCGAGGCGAAGGGCTTGCCGGTGGCGAACCGGGGATCTTCGGCGATCGAAAAATCACGCACGCGAACGCTGAGCGGAAACACCTGCAGGTCCATGGGACCGAGGACGACCTCGCGCCCAAGCTTGGCTTTGATCTGTTCCCGAATGAGCGGACGGTAGCTGTTGACGTCGATGAGATAGGGCAGCGCGAACATGCCCGCCACGCCCAGCAACATCACGCCGCCGAGCAGCCAGATGAGCCTGCCTTTGAGAAAGGACATTCCGGCTTCAGGATAACTGCCGGAGGAAGTCGCGCGCGGCGGCCAGTGTTGCAGGATCGCCGTTCGGATCCACGGGAGGCGCGTGGGTCTGCTTGCTGAGCTTGTCGCCGTGCTCGTTGCGGACGACGGGGATGTGCATGTAGCGAGGCGTCGGGTAGCCGAGCAGACGCTGCAAGTAAATCTGGCGGCCGGTGGAGTCGAGCAGATCCTCGCCGCGAACGACATCCGTAACGCCCTGATCGGCGTCGTCCACCACGACGGCCAATTGGTAGGCGAAATAGCCGTCGGCGCGGAGGATGACGAAGTCGCTCAGGGTTTCTTCGATCGGGCCGTGGATACGGTCGGTGAACGCGATGCGAACGCCATCGGCGCGAACTTTCCAGGATCGGGCGGTGGCGCCGGGCGGGAGTCCGTCAACGCCGCAGCGGCAAGGGCCGGGGGAACTCCGGGTACAGGCGCAGGCGAAAACATGGGTTCCCAGGGCTTCAAGTGCGGCGCGGTACAGATGCTTGCGTTGTGTCTGGTAGACAACTGGCGCGTCCGACTCCATCCCGTAGGCGGCGAGGCAGCGCAGAATTTCGGCGGCGGCGCCGGGGACGGTACGGCTCTCGTCGACGTCCTCGATGCGGACGATCCAGCGGCCCTGGTGTTGGCGGGCGTCGTCAAAACTGGCCAGCGCGGCGACCAGCGAGCCGAAGTGGAGCGGTCCGGTCGGCGAGGGGGCGAAACGGCCTACATACTGCGGTTTTTCTTGACCCACTTGACGAATGCTTCCGGCGCTTCCATGGTGGACAACCGGCTTTGGCGGACCAGAGCCCAGTCGTCAAACAGATGGGATTCCTTGATTTCTTTCAGGGTGACGGGCGGGTCGATTTTCGCGACAAACTTCACGTCGGCGACGGCGGATTTCTCGTTTTTGGGATCGGGACGGCCGTCCGTCACGACTTCCGCGACGCCAACGATCGCCGAAACACCACCCGAATGGTAGAAAAAAATCCGGTCGCCTTTGGCCATGGACAGGATGGCGCGGACGGCCTGCGGATTTTTTACGCCATCCCATAAAGTTTGCTTATCGTGTTCGAGCCGGTCGATGGAATACACGTCGGGTTCCGATTTTGCGAGAAACCACTTCATCTGGTGGAAGCGTCCTTTCCTTCATGCCAGTACTTTAGAATGCAAAGCTTGGTACTGGCGGCTGGTTTACAACCACGGGGCAAAACGATTTGATCGAGATAGTAGCATGTGTCGCCAGACCGGCCTTGTGGATTTCAACGAACAGTGACTTTGCTAAAATTAGGTTCAACCGATAGGCCGGAGTCCGACCGAAAAATGAAACTTAATACTCTGCGACGCTGGCTGTGTGCCGCGCTGATGTTCGCGCCCGCGCTTTGCGTTACGCAAGCCATTTTTGCCCAAAAACTTCCCCCGCCCGTCAAGCAGGAGGAAACGAAACCCGAACGTCCGGCACAGGGCGAGACCGGGGATCGCGCCAAGCCCTCTGCCGCCGGCGTAGGCTTGGCGGTGGATCCGACCGCGTACCTGATCGGGGGCGAAGACGTGATTTCGATCCAGACGTGGCGGCATCCGGAATTCAGCTTCAACATGGCGGTTCGCCCGGACGGCAAGATTTCGGTTCCGCTGGTGGGCGAAATGCAGATTGGCGGCATGACGCCAGACGCGTTCAGCAAGAAGTTCGCCGAAGCGATCGGCGATTACGTGCGCAGTCCCGAAGTGTTCGTCCAGGTGCTGGACGTTCGCAGCAAGAAGTATTTCATCGACGGCGAAGTGTTCAAAGCCGGTGAATATCCCCTGGTGGCACGCGTACGGGTACTCGAGGCGCTCAGCAAAGCCGGCGGTTTCCGCGACTTTGCCAACAAGAAGAAAATCCGCATCCTTCGCGGCACGCAGACCTTTAAATTCAATTGGGAAGAGGTCGTGAAGGGCAAAAAAGTCGAACAGAACATTTACATCGAGAACGGCGACCACATCATCGTCCCGTAAGGAGTACAAGAGTTTAAGATTATGCAAGCCCAGGAATCATACGGCGTCGCGCGCCGCCCGCTCGATCTGGAAGATTACGTCGATCTGCTGCGCCGCCACAAAGGCTGGATCATCGGACCTTTGTTCGGCATGCTGGTGCTCACTGTCGTCGGCTCGTACATGTGGCCCGACACCTACGAATCCCAGGCTTCGCTGAAAATCGTTTCGCCGACGCTCGATCCGTCGCTCGCACTGTCGCCCATCACGTCGCAGTTGAGCGACCGCATCAACTCGATGGCGTCGACGATTCTGAGCCGCGTCACGTTGACGACGATCATTCAAACGCACGGCCTGTACCCGAAGGACATGGGCCGCATCCCGATTGAAGACATCATCGAGAACATGAAGCGAAAGATTGTCATCACGCCCGCGCAAACGATGACAACCAACACCGGTCGTTCCACGGTGTCCGCGTTCACCATTCGCTTCTCCTACGACGACCGCTTTAAGGCGCAGAAGGTAGTGGCCGACCTGGTGTCCCGTTTCATGAACGAGAACACCAAGGAAAAGACCGGAAGCGTGATGCAGGGTCTGCGGATGTTCGAGGACCGCAAGGAACAGGCGCAGAAGGAACTGGACGACGCCGAATCGAAGCTGGCGCAGTTCCGCGCGGCGCACCAGGGCCGCCTTCCCGATCAGGAAAACTCCGTGATGCAGCAGATGAACAGTCTGCAGACGCGCCTGAGCCTGATGAACAATTCGCTGTCCCGTTCGGCGCAGGACAAAATGATGCTCGAAACCAACCTGAGCGTCGAACAGGAACGCCGCCGGGCCATCAACGAGTACAAGGAAGTCGCCGAGCCGGAACGCCAGAAGAATGAGCGGATCGCCGAATACGATCGCGAAATCCGGAAGCTGGAAGACGGCGTCAGCCAGTTGCGCGAACAGGTGACCGAAAAGCACCCGGACATGATCGCGGTTCGCCAGCGTCTGGCCACGGTGAAGAAGGAACGCGAGGCGCTGTTCAAAGAAGAAACGGCGAAAAGCGCGCAATCGGGCAATGTCCGCAAGGTGATCGACCCGGTGGCCCAGCGCCTGGCGCAGGAACACGACGGCAACATCAAGCGCCTGCAGGCGCAGATTGCGGCCAAGCAACTGGAAACCGCCAATTTCGACCGCGAAGCGAAGGACCTGGACCGCCAGATCGCGATGCTGAACAGCCGCGTGCAGGGCATCCCGCTGAGCGAGCGCGAATACAACGAACTGATGCGCGAACGCGACACCGCGAAGGAACGCTTCCAGGAAGCGAGCCTGCGTTTTGACCGCATGCGCAACGGCGAAGACATCGAACAGCGCAAGCTGGGCGAAACGCTCGAACAGTTGGACGCGGCGCTGTTGCCGCAGACGCCGTCGGAACCGAAGCGTCCGGTGATCATCGGTGTGGGCGCGGCGTTGGGCCTGTTTGTGGGTCTAGTGGTAGCCGGCGCTCGCGAGATGAAAGATACCTCGCTCAAGAACCTGAAGGATGTTCGCGCCTATACGAAGATGCCGATTCTGGGCAGCATCCCGCTGCTTGAGAACGACCTTGTGGTTCGCCGCCGCCGCCGCATCGCCTGGCTGGGCTGGACGGTAGCCGTCATTATCGGGGTAGCTCTAATGGCCGCCTCGGTTATCTATTACTACGCGAAGCGAGCTTAAGGAAGAGAAGAACCACAAATGAGCCGAGTTCATGACGCGCTACGACGCGCCGGCCACACAACAAGCGCCCAAGGTACGGGTTACGTGCCACCGACCGGCCCGGGTCCATCTTCTGGAAGCGCCGGTAGCAGCATCGGCGGTGGCGGTTCCGCGGCGATGCGCAACGCCGGAACCACTTCTGCTGGAACGATGGTGGAACAACGTCCCGCGTTGAAGGGACTGCTGGAACAGATCGTCGAAATTCCGTTCCACCCGCTAGCCGATTCGCTCCTGATCGACCCGACGCGTACGCACGACGCGCCGTCGGAAGAATTCCGGACGCTTCGCACGCGCCTCAATCACATGCAGAGCCAGCAGGGCCTGCATACGCTGGTGGTGACGAGCCCTTCGCCGGCGGAAGGCAAATCCTTCGCGGCGGCGAACTTCGCCATCGCTCAGTCGCAACTGGCGGGCAGCATGACGCTGCTGGCCGACTTCGACTTCCGGCGTCCGATCGTCCACAACATGTTCAACGTGGAGCGTAGCCCGGGTCTCACCGACTATTTGTTGGGCAAGGTTCCGCTGCACGAGGCGATGCGCAAAGTGCAGGGTACGAACCTGGTGGTGATGCCGGCCGGCGAATCGGTGGTGAATCCGCTGGAATTGCTGAACCTGCGCGAGGTCGGCCAGTTGCTGGAGGACCTGCCATCACTGTTCAACTGGGTTGTCCTCGATTCCCCGCCCCTGCTCTTTGCCGCCGACGCGAACCTGCTGTCGACGATTAGCGACGGTACGCTGCTGGTGGTCCGCATCGGGCACACGACGATCGATTCGATTACCCGCGCGATGCAGTCGCTGTCGCACGACAACGTTGTGGGTATTGTAGTGAACGGCGCCCGCCGCGGTGAGCTGTACTCGAAGTACACCTACTATCACACGTACTACACGCCGGGCGAAGACAAAGACGCCGAGGAACAGGAGCGCGAGGCGGACAACTAGCCGTCCGCCCGCGCCTTTACTTCTTCTTGAACGGAGCGGTCGCGCGCTGGATCATCAGATCGCGATCGCCCGTTGACCAGGCCTGCTGCAGGTCCTCTTCGGGAATCCCCGCAATCCTTCCAATCAGAATGTAGGCCGGCAGCGAATGTTCGGCCTGCTTCCATTTCGCCATTTCCACTAACGTATCGTAGGCACGGTCGCGCATCTGGTCCAGGATGCGGCGGTCCCGGCTTTCACTGAGGTTGACGAGGAACTTCGCGGCTTGGGTGCGATCGGCCCAGGCGAGCGAATTCAGCATCTCGATGAACCAGGTTGCCGGAACTTTGATTTCGGCTTCCGGATCCAGCTTGGCTTTTACGCTGATGGCGCCCAGGGCACGGATGGCGTTGCTGCGAACGGTGTCGTCCACGTCCTTGAGCGCGTAAAACAGGTCGTCCACCACGCGCGGCTTGGCTTTGAGATAACCCAGAACGTATACGGCCATGGCTCGCTGCGACGGGTCGCCGG
>JAFDVT010000234.1 GCA_018268875.1 Acidobacteriota bacterium | reverse complement strand
TTCGTCAACGGCGCGCCGCAGGTCGGCGGTCATCTCGACGGCGCTTAGCGGCGTGAGCTTCAGGCAAAGCGTCGGGCAAACATCGGCACAACCGCCGCAGAGCACGCATCGCGCGCCGTCGAACACCGGAGTGACGCCGCAATCGAGGCAACGCGAAGCTTCGCGCATGGCCTGCTCGGGCGAATAGGGAAGTTCAACTAGCGCGTCGGGATGCGATAGCCGCTCATCGGGATGGGCGCTTGGCGGATGCGCGCGACGAATAGACTCGTAGCCCCGTTCGCGACGGTAACGGTCCAGCGGAATGTGCGCCGTGAGCGAGTGGACGGTCAGAGGGCGGCCCGTCAAGTAACGGTAGACCGACCTCGCGGCGGCCTTGCCGGAGGCGACGGCGTCGATCAACAAACGCGTGCCGTGCGCAAGGTCTCCGCAGACGAAGACACCGTCGGCAGTGGTCGCCAAGGTAGCGGGATCTACCTTGGGCCAGCCAGGCCGGAACTGTTCGACATCGGTTCCGCCGTCGTTCAGGAATCCCAATTGCGGCGCCTGGCCGACGGCAAGCATCACCGAGTCGCATTCGACGGTCAGGATGTCGGCGTCGTCATAAACCGGCGAGAACTTGCGATTCTCGTCGTATACACGCAGGCAGCGTCGGAACTTCACGCCCGTCACGTTGCCGGTGGAAGGATCACGTTCGATCGCCAGCGGTCCCCAACCGTTCAAGCGCTCCACGCCCTCTTCATCACCTTCCGCGATCTCGACGGTATCGGCCGGCATCTCCTCCAAGCCTTCGAGCGAAACCAGGCGGACGCGTGAGGTTCCAGGCAGGCGGGCGGCCGTGCGGGCCGTATCGAACGCGATCTGTCGGACGACGCTTCGTGCGACATCATAGGCGACGTTGCCGCCGCCGATCACCACGACATTGCGTCCCGTCGAGACCGGTTCGCCGAGCGAAACCGCGCGCAACAGATCGACGCCGCCAAACACGCCGGGGCCCTGCTCTCCGGGAAGACCCAGCGCGCGGGAGGACTTCGCGCCGACCGCAAGGATGACCGCGGCATATTGGCGCCGTAGTTCTTCGAAGGAAATGTCGCGGCCCACGGTGACGCCACAACGGATCTCGACGCCCAGCGCGCGAATGACTTCGATTTCCCGCGCGATCACTTCCCGTGGCAGGCGATACGCCGGAATTCCGACCGCCAGCATGCCGGCAGGTACGGACTCGGTTTCGAAGACGACCGGCCGGAAGCCGAGCAATGCCAGGTCGTGTGCGGCCGAAAGGCCGGCAGGCCCAGCGCCGATGATTGCGATCGCTTCGTCGTTGCCAAGTTGCAGGCGCCCATCGAGAGCCGAACGCAGCAAGGCCGCCATCTCTTCGGCGTTCGCGGCGACGGCTGGCTCGAAGTTTTCGACCTCCGAAAGGACGGCCTTTGTCGAGCGCGCCTCTGGCCCATTCAACTCGCAGACAAAGCGCTTGAGCGCGCGAATCGACACTGGCCTGTCGTTGGCGACGAACATACCGTCGTCGTCCACTCGCGGGACCTTGCCTCTGCGGCAAGCAGTCTCGCAGGGCGCGCCGCAGACGCGGCCACAGATGGAGGCGAACGGGTTGGGTCCCCGGGCGATGAGATAGGCGTCGTGAAAGCGGCCTTCGGCGATGGCTCTGACATATCCTCGCGCGTCGGTGTGGACCGGGCAGGCAGCCTGACAAGAGATCAGGTTGCGGTGGTAATTTTCGCCCGGGATTTCAACGCGGAGAGCCGGAGTCACTTGGATTCGCCGTTCAACAGTGCAAAGTCTTGACCGCCTGTTTGTTGGAAGAGAGTTGAGTCAGTAGCGGAGAGGAGGTCCCTTTGGACATCAAACAGTAGACCCCTCGAGATACACCTGGTTGCGCCGGTTTCCGGAGCAGTTCGGCCAGCGTCCACCGTGCCAGCACACCTGTGATGGCATCGTGTAGTTCGACCGCCGCTCGATGAAAGCTGCACTGGCCCGTCGCGGCGCGATCGCCTTTGCAGTAGTCCCCCACGATCGCGCCCTGGCAGGCCTCGACGATGGCAAGCAGAGTGATCTCGTCTGCGGGAAGCGCCAGCCGAACGCCTCCCTTCACGCCTTTTTCCGCCTCGAGCAGACCTTGCTTCACCATGTGTCTGGTGACTTTGGCGAGATAGGTCGGAGATTCACCCAACGCCTCCGCAAGTTTCCTGGGAGACCAGCAGGCTCCGGGTTCCTGCTGCGCCAGCAGGAGAAGTGCGCGAATTGCGGATTGTGAGGTCTTGCCAAGCATTTTTCAAAAGCAGATAATACAGATACTGTATGTCCGCATTTGCGATCCGTCAACCTCTTTCTGCTGTTTCTTCGAAGAAAGTCGCGGACAAGCTCCTTCGCGCCACCGCGGCTTTGCACAAGCATCTCTGTCCCCGTCAGGTTCTGGGCGTGCGGATGGGCGTGTACGCGGGTCGTTTGCTGGGAATCGACCTACCGCAACAGGACAAGCGCCTGATCGCCTTTGTGGAAACGGATGGCTGCTTTACCGATGGTGTGATGGTGGCCACCGGATGTTCGCTCGGCCACCGGACGATGCGTCTGATCGACTACGGCAAAGTTGCGGTTACGGTAGCGGACACCAAGGTTAATCGGGCGGTGAGAATTTGGCCCAGCGCCGGCTCGAGGCAACTCGCGGCGCAATGCGCGCCCGACGCGCCGAACCGCTGGCAGGCTCAACTCGATGGATACCAGCGCATTTCGGATGAGGAATTGCTCGCGCACGCGTGGGTCGACCTCGAGCTTTCGCTCAGCGCCATTGTGGGAAAGAAGGGCGTTCGCGTGAACTGCGACATCTGCGGCGAAGAGGTCTTGAACGGCCGGGAGCATGCGAGCGCCGGTCGCTCGATCTGTTCGCACTGCGACGGCCAATCGTACTACCGGCCTGTCGCAAAGTAGCAGGGGCGAGAACGTACCCCCGCGTAATACGCAAAGATTCCTAAACTGTTGATTTTATTGGTGCGGATGAGAGGACTTGAACCTCCACTCCCTTGCGGGAACTAGAACCTGAATCAGAAAAACCTAGTTTGCGTGAGTTTGGCGGCGATGCTCCGAGGCGCTTAAGTTGTTGACGTGGCGTGGGATGTCCGCGTGTTCACTCCTTCTGTGATTCGCTCAGTTTCGGGCAGTGCTGCGCGTTTGTCCCACTTTTGTCCCACCAAAAACATCTCCATACATTTTCAGACCTGGTCGTACGGTGCCAGATAGATCTTGTTGTCATGGTGAACCAAGCCAAGGCAAACACGATCCAGCCAGCCGATCCGGCCCAATACATTCTTCTCTATCGTTGGATCGGCGAAAAAGTAAACCGTCGAATGCGTCACAACGCCCAAGGCCGCGATTTCGACTTCGTGCCCATAGGCCTCAAACCCGCTGTTCGCCGTTCGGAAACGCTTGCGAACACCGCTCAGCAAGTCCAGACCGAGCGCCTCAGCTACTTCGGCTCCGAAAAGACAAAATGCGGCTCCGGTATCGACGCTGGCCATTACTGGCACGTGGTTCGAGCCGGATCGGAGATCCACGGGGAGTGTGATGCTTTCATCACCGCGGGAGTAATCATGGAAGCGGTCGAATTCAAGCTGGTGCATGGCTACCAGCCGCCGAATGCGTCTGTGTCGCTGGATACGCGAGCAAATATGGGATCGCCCGCACCGGCGGCCTTTGCCGCGGCTCTGACTTCGGCGAGTTTGGCTCCGTGCGCGACTAAGCGGGGGCCTTCAATCGCTACCCACTCTCCGGCATACGGTCCAGATTCCTTAGCCAGCCACTGCAGCTCCTCGCGGCGTTCGTTCACGGACTCGGTGGACTTCCAACTCAGCCGTGCGGGCTTCTCTTCGAGCGTGAGACGGACGTGCTGGTGCTCGGGCAGCGCGAGCGGCTCAAGCGGGCGCAGAACTCCGTGTTCGTAGACGGCTTCGAGTTGGCGTGCCATAGCACTTTCATTGTACAGGTTGGCAAAGTATCCAAACCAACACGCGATCCGAAGCAGTTTCGGACTTGATCTAAAATCGGTAGAGGCTAAAGGGACCCTCTGCCTGGGGCCCTCTTCTTGCCGGCCGTGCCGAGGCTCGTCGTGGAATACATTGAAATCGAGTACAACCAGGAACTGACGGCATTTGAGGCCATCTTGTCGGATGTGAAGCGCCCGGGCGATTTCTTCATTGCCGGAACAATCGAGATACCGATGCCACGAGTGGAAGTCAAAGGTGTCGGCACGCTTTCGTTCCCGATACCGCGCCCACAGATCGAAGCGCTGGTGCATCAGGCGACGCAGGCGCCTAATGGCCGGGGCGAGGAAAGTGTTGTCGACACCTCCGTGCGCGACGTCTGGCAAATCGCTCCCGGCGTCATCAAGATCATCGGAAAATCCTGGGCCGGAAACTTCGAGAACATCCTTTCGAAAGTGATCGCCGGTCTCGGCTGCCTGAACGCGAAGGTCTCCGCCGAGCTTTACAAGATGCTTGTCTATGACCGTGGCGGGTTCTTTCTTGCACGCCGCGACACCGAAAAGACCGCCGGGATGTTTGGGACGCTGGTCGTGACGCTACCCTCAACCTAATCAAGGCGGGGCCCTTCGTATCCGCCACGCGGACCGCGAAGTGACCGTCGAGACCGACGCCACCGATCCGTCCGAAATCTCCTTCGCCGCATTTTATGCCGACTGCGAACATGAGGCCCTGCCCGTGCAGCAAGGCAATCGCGTTTGCCTGGTGTACAACCTGATTCAAGAGTCGGCGAAGCGCAAGACTCAGGCTCTGAAAGCTCCCAACCACGGACCCCAGGTTGTGAAGGCGGCCTCCACCCTCGAAAAGTATTGGAGTTCAAAGAATGCGCCACCAAAAATCGCATGGATACTTGAACACCAGTACAGCCCCGCAGGGCTTACTTTCGCATCGTTGAAGGGCTCTGATGCGGCGAAGGAATGCGGCGCGACAGGGTGCGCACGATCCGCTGTTCGTCTCCAATGGTGTGGCCCGAGCTGATGCGGACGTGAGCGCGCCAATCGCCGCATACCGCCATGCGGATGTCCACCCATCCGGCCACACTTCAGATCGTCTAATCATGATGCAGCACGCCAGCTACCACATTGGCGACATTGACAGCCAATCCCGGATTGAACACGGCGAGGTCGTGCTCTACCGCGGAATTCAGGCGGCCGAGGTCTTTGTGCTCCACAGATTGACAACGACTGAGACTCGCCGGCAGGTGATGAACCTTCACTCACAAAGCCTCACAGATTCCGTCATCTCATTCAACGCCGCTCACTGTAATCTGATGCGCTGCGAGACCGGCTACTTGAATGATCGTAGCTTCCTGTTCAACGGCCTGTGCCGGGAGGCGCGGCTAGATCCGGACGCACCGGCCATCCGGTCGGTCCTCTATTCCGGATGCGCGCTCGAGGAATGGTGCGCCTCGCAGAAGTTCGGGCCCAACTACGTGAAGTTTCGAACGCCGCTGACGAACATTCGCATCACGACTTTCGTGGCGGGCGAGACCGAAGTCAAGGTTATCGATCCGAACAAGCTTGAGGTCATCGAAGCTGTCGGATGTACGGTGAACGAAGTGGACGTTTGACCGTTCCTCGCCAACGCAATTCTCAAATCAGCCGCGGCTGCTCTGGCAGTCCGTTGGCTATTCGATAGCCGATGTCGGCGTAGCCGCGTAGGCGTCGGTCGTACATCCGCGCCAGCATGAGCACGTTCGAATCGACGTAGTCATAAACCTCGACCACGCGCTTGTTGTCGTGCAACCGGTGGAGGCGTCCGACGTACTCTTGCAGCGTCCCTTGCCATGCGATCGGCATCGCGAGGAACAATGAGTCCAGACGAGCGTCGTCG
>JAFDVT010000233.1 GCA_018268875.1 Acidobacteriota bacterium | reverse complement strand
GCTATGAACCTCCGGTGGCGGTTCCGCAAGGATTGCGGTATCTGACGGCGGACAATGTCGCGCAGCTGTTTCAGTTCCCCGCGGACATGAAGCCGGTTCAGGCGGAGATTAACCGGCTGAACGACCAGGTGCTCGTGCGGTATTACGAGAACGAGTGGAAAGCTATTACGCGATAGACTGAAGTCGTATCTATGCAGAAGATTGTCGATGCGGTCTACGAAGGCGGCATGCTGCGTCCTCTCAATCCCTTGCCGCTGCGCGAGCAACAACAAGTCCGCCTCATCGTCGAAACGGAAGTAGAGATGAAGTTTGATGATGCATCCGGATTCTTCACGGCAGAAGAGTGGGAGTTTGCGAAGCAAGATAGCCTAAGCCTGGCCGATCTTCATGAATCGCTAATTTCCATCGAGGATTCGTTGTCAGGAGCTGTAATTGAGGCTCGTCGCAACGAGCGTTCCTAAGTGCTTGTCCGACTCTACGACACCAGCGCCCTTGCCAAGCTATATCATCGGGAAGCGGGCTCGGAGACTGTCAAAGCACTTGCTTCATCAGCCGACGCCTTGGCGGTGATTTCCCATCTGACCCTGGTAGAGTTGGAATCCATACTTGCGATTAAAGTCCGTACGGGATCGATGCAAGCGCATCAGAAAGCCAATATCCGTTCCCGGCTCGCCGCCGATCTGCAGGCAGGCCGGATTCGTCTGGGATTCGCGATCGAACAGGCCGACTATGCGGGAGCGGTTCACTTGCTGATGGAGTTTGGTGAGGACATCGGACTGCGAACGCTGGACGCATTGCATTTGGCCATAGCCGTTCGAGCTTTCCGGCAAGGCATGCTTTCTACGTTCGTTACCTCTGACCACCGGCTGGGCCGCGCAGCACAGGCGGCGGGGTGCCCCGTTATCGAAGTTACGGCGGAGTGATCTTCACTTCCTCTTCCAAGCTGCGCTTCTCATCCTCGAGCTTGCCGCGGATCTCCTGGTACTTTGCCAGCGCCGCGCGAGCCTTGTCGCGATCCCCGGCCGCCTGGTAGGCGCGCGACAGTTCGTACAACAGGCTGCCGTCCTCGTCCTGCGGCAACGCCGCCTCTAAGTGGGGAATTGCCTCCGCCGGCTTGCCAGCCTGCGCCAGGGCGCGACCCAACGCCGCCTGAGCATCCAGGAACTTCGGATCGTAGGCCACCGCGGCGCGCAAATACGTCAACGCCTCTTCCGGGCGGCTCAGACGGCTATACGCGCTGCCCAGGAAAAAGTAAATCTCCGGATTCTTCGCGTCCCGGTTCATCTCGCGCTCGAGCAGCGGAATCGCCTTCTCATAATCGCCCGACAGGAACACCGAGGCCGCGTAGTTGTACTCCAAGCGCCGGTCGCCGGGAACCAGCTTCAGAGCCTCTGCTAATTCTTTAGCAGCTTCGGCATGTTGCCCGCGTTGACTGGCCAGTTCGGCCTTCAACAGATACAGATCCGGCGACGGCGGCAGCTTGCCCAGTTGCGCGAACGCCCGCGTGGCCAGTTCGTTGAACGCACGCGTCCGCCAGTACGGCGACTTCCCGCTCGACGCCTCAAGAAAACGCCCGGCCGCGAAATCGCACTCCTGTTTGTCGGGCAACGCGACGCAGTTCGGCCTGGCGAGCGCCTTTTCCTTCGCCTGTTCCTGCGCCGCCCATTCGGCGTTCCCGGTCTGTTGGTAGACGCGCGCCACCGAGGCGTGAACCCCGCGCAACTTCGGATCCTTATCCAAGGCCTGTTTGTAGAAATAGAACGCCGAACGGAATTGCCGCTGCACGAACCGCGTGTCCGCGATCAGCGCCAGCCACTCCGCCGAACCTTTTGGAATCTGTTCGAAGGACTTGGCCGCCAGCGATTCGTAGCATTTGCCGAGTCCGCTCCAGGCGCGAACATCCCCCGGCGTCAACGTCGTGAGCTTGCGAAAATGGGGCGCCGCTTCGCCAGGACGGTCGAGCGAGAGCAGGGCGTTGGCCAGCATGCCTCGCGCGTCCACCTGATTGGGAACCATGGTGACGGCCTTGGTTAACGGGGCAATCGCCGCCGCCGGCTGATTCAACTGCAAGCGCGCCATGCCGAGCGACAAAAGCGCGGGCAGGGCGTTGGCGTCAGCCTTGAGCACCGCTTCGAAATACGGAACCGCCTCCGCGGCATGCCCCGCCATGTGCAGCGCGAGGCCGGTATTCAACCGCAAGCCGGTATTGGAGGGCAGAGCGTCGGACAGCGCTTTGTACGCCCTGGCGGCCTCGTCAAAGCGGCCTTCGGACATCCACTGCTTGGCCTGCATCGCCTGGCGCGCCTGTTGTTCGGTCTGCGCGCACACAAGCGCCGCGCTCAATAGGAAAAGGGCGACCCCGTGTAAGGGCTGCCCTTTCTTGTACTGCTGCAACCGCATCAACTTCTATTAGAACCCGATCCGGAAGCCGAAGCGAACCTGGCGTTCGCCAGTGGCGCTGCGGACACTCAGGAAGGCCGGGTTCGACACGTCCGAGCTGGCAAAGCCAGTGAACTGGGCCGTGTTAGTGAAGTTGAACGCTTCCGCGCGGAACGTGGTGGTAACCCGCTCGGTGAACTTGAAGGTACGCGACAAGGACAGGTCCGTGTTGAACCGGCCCGGATTGCGCATCGAATTGCGGCCCATGGTGCCCATGCGGTAAGTGCCCGAAGGAACCACCGGAGCCCGGAAGGCGGACGTGTCGTAGAACGTGGAACCGATACCGATACCGCCGGTACGGGTGACGTCGAGGTTGATCTGATCCGCGGTCTGCGTGCTGATGCCGGGGGTGTTCAGGGTGCCCGACGGAGCGGACACGGTGAACGGCGTACCGGTGTAGGCGGCCATTACGCCACCGACCGACCAACCACCCAGGATGTGCGACACAACGCCGCTCTGGAACATCTGGCGGCCCTTGCCGAACGGCAGGTCATACAGCCAGCCCATCTGGAAGACGTGGCGGCGGTCATAACCGGCGGCGGCGCGGTTGCGGTAGAAAGCGGGCAGGTAGTTCCAGGTCACCGAGGCCCAGCCGTCTTCGTCGGTCATGTTGATGGCCTTCGAGTAGGTGTAGGCGCCTTGCAACATCAGGCCCTTCGAGAAGGACTTGCGCAGGCTGGTCTGGAGCGAGTGGTAGTTGCTGCTGAGGTAACCATCCCACAGGTTGGTGGCGATGGCGCGGTTAAAGCGCGAGTAGTAGGGACGGCCCGCGGTGCCGGAACCGATGGAGGTGGCGGCATTGATGTCGAGGTCGGCCAGGAGGTTGGTGGACTGCGTGCCCACGTACGCAACGGTTCCGACAACGTTCATCGGCAGGTTGCGTTCCAGGGTGAAGTTCCAGCTCTGGGTGTAACCGCGGTGGATTTCGCCCTTGTACGGGGTGCGCATGTCGGCCACGGCCGGCAGGTTCACGACGCCCGTCGAGATGTCCGGACCGGTGACGGCCGGGATACCGTTGGCGATGGCGCCCGCGGTGCTCAGCTCGTTCGGAGCGACAAAGTTGAAGTTCACCGTCAGCGGATAGAAGCCGCGGAGCGGACGCGAGAACGGAAGCGGATCGTAGCTGATGCCGTAGCCGGTGCGCAGCACGGTCTTGTCGTTCAGGCGGTAGGCGATGCCTACGCGAGGAGCAAACAAGCGCTTGCTGGTGGTCATGCCGTTGGACACCGGAACGTTGCCACGGCCGCCCATGAACACCTGGTTGGTTTCCGCATCCAGACGCTCGATGCCTTTGCCGCCGGCGCGGGTCATCAACGGATAGTATTCCCAACGCAGACCGAGGTTGACGGTCAGCTTCTTGTTGACCTGCCAGCGGTCGCGAGCGTAGATTCCGAACTGGAATTCACGCGGCGTCATCAGAATGTACTGAATGCTCTTCTGATACTGG
>JAFDVT010000232.1 GCA_018268875.1 Acidobacteriota bacterium | reverse complement strand
TTATTCGAAAAGGAACCAAACCCACCTATTCCGCCGAGCACGACCTGATGACACATCGCGTCTTGCTCGAAGCCTGTGGAATGCTTGCCCTATGAAAGCCATTGCCAGAAGATCACTCGTACACGCGGCCGCTCTTGTGCCGTTCCAAGCCGTTGTCGGCAGCGCGCAGAACTCGGCGATCCGCGTCGGCCTCATCGGCGCCGGCAGCCGTGGAACTTACACCGCGGGCATGGTCGCCAAGGACCCACGAGCCAAAGTGACCGCCGTGTGCGATGTCGTGAGCGAACAGATCGCCAAGGCCAAACAGAAAATCGGAGTGCCGGACGCGAAAGAATACAGCAACTTTCAGGACGTTCTCGCCAGCAACGACATCGACGCGGTGATGATTGCGACGCCCGTTTACCTGCATCCCGATCATTTCGAAGCCGCCGTCAAATCCGGCAAGCACATCTACATGGAAAAGCCGGCCGGTATCGACGTCGCCGGATGCAAGCGCGTGATGCGCGCTGCCGACAGCGCGAAACGAACGCAGAACATCACCTTCGGTTTCCAGCAGCGGTACGGCGGAGTGTACGTAAAAGCCAAGGAAATGCTCGATTCGGGGGCGATCGGCAAAATTCGCGAGGTCCATGGCGAGTTTCTGAAGTTCGCGTTGAAAGGCGACGAACCTGTGTTGCCGCCGCCGCGCAATGAAAAGGAAAAGCTCGAACAGTGGAAGCTGTGGCGAGCGACGTTCGGCGAAGTTATCGTCGAAACCTACGTCCACAATCTCGATGCGATCAACTGGTTCCTGGGCTCGCACCCCGTGAAGGCCATCGGCACCGGCGGCCGTACCGTGGAGAAGCGCGGCGACCTTCTGGACCATCTCAGCGTCACCTACGACTATCCGAACAAGGTGCAAATGACGTTTGCCGGTTCGCAGATGACGCCGAAGTTTTTCCGTTCCAACCGCGAACGTTACATCGGCGAGAACGGCTTTATTGAAACGGCGCGCGAATACTGGACATACAGCACCGGCGGCGCGCCGGTCACCGAGAAATCGCAGCAGGACATCTCTGTCGATGCCTTGCGCGAATTCGTTCGCCGCGTTTCGGAAAACAAGCCGGAAAACGTCGGCGTACGCGCGGTGGAAAGCACCCTGACCTCAATCCTCGGCCAGATGGCGATCGACAAGCGCCGCGAAGTGACCTGGGACGAAATGATGAAGAGCGCCTGAAACCGGCGCTCTCTAGAAAAGAATCTGAACTAGCACTCGAACAGGGAAAAATAACAATGAGGAACTTTCAGCTCTGTCTGCTGTTGGGAGTTTCCGTTTGCGCAAGTTCCATGCTCCTACTTGCGCAAAACGTCACCGGCGCCATTACTGGAACCGTCATGGATTCCAGTGGCGCGCTGGTCCCCAACGCCCGCGCCACCGCGCGCAACACAGGCACCGGCGCCGTCTTCACGGCCGTAACCGACCCCGATGGCACGTACTGGCTTCGCAACCTGCCGGTGGGAACCTACGACACCACGGTTGAGGCGAGCGGCTTTCAACGGTTCGAATCGAAGGACATCCGCCTGCAGGTGAACGAGGTGGCCCGTGTGGACGTGCGCCTCACCGTTGGCGCCACCACGGAAACGGTAACCGTCGAAGCCAACGCGGTGACGGTCGACACCACGTCTTCGACGCTTAAAGCCGTGGTCGACCAGAAACGCATCGAAGAACTTCCGCTCAACGGCCGCAACGCGACGCAGTTGATGCGCCTGATCGTTGGCGTCACCAGCGACCCCAACGCCAACGTCACGTCGGGCACCACGTATCCCGGCACCAACCCCGTGTCGGTGAACGGTGGACGTTCGAACGCCACCAACTATGTGCTCGACGGCGCGCAGAACAACGACGTGTATTCGAACGCCCCAAGCCCGTTGCCCAACCCCGACGCGCTACAGGAATTCAGCGTTCAAACCAACAATTTCTCCGCCGAATTCGGACGCCAGTCGGGCGGCGTGGTGAATGCCATCACCAAGTCCGGCACCAACGAGTTCCACGGTTCGGCGTTCGAATTCCTGCGCAACCAGGCGCTCAACGCCACCAACTTTTTCTCGCCCATCGTCAACGGCAAGAAGGTGCAGGACGGTCTCAAACGCAACCAGTTCGGCGGTACGCTCGGCGGACCGGTGATCAAGAACAAGACTTTCTTCTTCTTCTCGTACCAGTCCACGATCATCAAGCGCGCGCCGGTTTCGGCCCAGCGAGTGGTCGCCACCGCGGCGCAGAAGAACGGCGATTTTTCCAATCTTTTGCCCGGAAAAACCATTCGCGATCCCAACACCGGGCTGCCATATGCCGGCAACCTCATTCCCGCCGCGCAGTTGAACCCGGCCGCCAAAACCATCCTCAGCTTCATCCCGAACCCGATTGCCGGCAACACGATCTTTACCGCCGCGCCCAACAATTCGAATGACGACCAGATCCTTGCCCGTGGCGACCATTCCGTCAACGACCGCAATCGCATTTCCGGCCGCTACTATCGTTCCTGGGCCAGCCAGTCCGCGAATCTCAACCCGCAGAATTACCTGGAACGCAACAGCGGCGGGCGGTGGATCAACGAGTCCATCTCCGTCACCGATACGCATAGCTTTACGCCGACCCTCATCAATCAGGCGCTGTTCAGCTACACGCGCACCAACGGCTATTTCGTTCCGCCGCAACCCGCGCAGAGCCTCAAGTCGCTCGGCCTGAACTACTACAACGACCCCATCATCAAGTGGGACATCGACATCGCCGGATACTTCCGCATCGACACCGGCGACACCAACTCGTTCCCGCGCCGCGAATTCCAGTACCTCGACAC
>JAFDVT010000231.1 GCA_018268875.1 Acidobacteriota bacterium | reverse complement strand
GCCGAGGTGCCGGACATCGACCTGGCGCCGATTTCGGGCAGCACCGCGGCGATTGCGGTTCGCGTAACAGGTTGCCTGGGCATGGCGCAGATCACGCTGTCGTCCGACCACGGCCGCAAACAGATGCCGGTGCAGTGCATCGTCGACACGGTTCGCTTCACGGGCCTCGCGCCGGGGGAGTACGAAGTCTTGGCGGAGGGCGAGGCCAATCAGCAAAAGCTGGCCGGATTCACGGTGACGCAGGCCTATGGCGGGCAGCGGGTCCTGACCCTGGAACTGACGCCGCTTCCGACGGTCCACATCCGCATGATAGGTGGAGGTCTTGCGGCGACGGACGCGGGTCTGCTGCTGCGGCGCCGGGATGCGGCGGGCGACGGCGCGATCGTCCCGCTGTCGGTGAACCCGATACAGGTTCCACCGGGGTACTGGCAGTTGGCGGGGCGTCCACCGGGCGGCAGCAACGCGTACGTGGCGTCGGTGTCCTTCGACGCTCGCGGCGGGCGTCGCACGAGGCCGGACCCGGATCCGGATTGGTTCGAGTTCTATCTGGACGGCGCGGTACAGGCCTACGTCGCGCTGTCGTTCTCGCCGGGGCGGGTTACGGGTCGAGTGAAAGGTGGCAAAGAGGCGATCGGGGCGCCGGTGTACCTGGTCCCGGTGACGTCCTTGACGCGGCAGCGGATGAATGGGAGTCGCACGGTGTACGCGGCGCAGGACGGCACGTACCGGTTCGAGGGCCTGGCGCCGGGGTCATATCTGGTGCTCGCGAGTCTGGAGACGACGGAGGCTACGGAGGAGGCGCTATCGGGTCGCGCGCAGCCGGTGACGGTCGAGGAAGGGGCGACGGTCACGCTGGACCTCTCGCTGCAGTAGGCCTATTCCGGATAGGGAAAGTTCGCCTCAGATTCGCCTGGGCGCACCGCTTCCGGTGAGTGGCACCGATTGGGTGTTTTGACTGTGTTTACCGTGACTTGGGCAGGAGGCCCGTTTGTCGCGAGTTTCGGCAAGAGCCTAGGAATAGACCGCTGGGCGAGGCTCGGATAGGGAAAATTCGCCTCAGATTCGCCTGAGCGTACCGCTTCCGGGAAGCGGCACCGATTGGGTGTTTTGACTGTGTTTACAGTGACTTGCAGGAGGTCGCGTCGCGAGTTTCGGCGGGAGCCTAGGAATAGGCCGTTGCCGAGCTTCGGGATAGGGAAAGTTCGCCTCGGACTTGCCCGGGCGTACCGCTTCCGGGAAGCGGTGCGATGACTGGCAGCGATGACTGGCACCGATTGGGCGTTTTGCCCGTTTTTACAGTGACTTGCAGGAAATCGTGTCGCGAGTTAGCTTCGGTTGCTTACGCCCAGTAATTCCGATCCAGGCTGCGGTACTGGACCGCCTCCGCCAGGTGCTTCGACTTCACCCGCTCGGAGTTATCCATGTCCGCGATCGTGCGAGCGACCTTCAGAATCCGGTCGTGCGCACGGGCCGACAAACTCATCCGCCGTACCGCCATTTCCAGCGTCTTAGCCCCCGCTTCATCCAGTTGGCAGGCGTCCCGCAGCTTCGCCGACGGCAACTGCGCGTTCACGAACCCTCGAGCGTTCTGCAGCACTCGCGCGCGCTCCACTCGCTCCGCCATCTCCGCTGAACCCACCCCGTTCGACGACGACGACGTAGGCTGCTGTAGCTCCTGGAACGGCACCGCGGCCACCTCGACATGCAGGTCGATGCGATCCAGCAACGGACCGCTAATCTTGCCCAAGTACCGTTGGATGATCCCGCCTGTACAGCGGCATTCTCGCGTACTGTCGCCGTAATATCCGCAGGGGCACGGGTTCATCGCGGCGATGAGCATCACCTTCGCCGGAAACGCGACCGTCTGATTACTACGCGCAATCGTCAACGAACCCTCTTCGAGCGGCTGCCGCAGCAACTCCAGAACGTTCCGGTGGAACTCCGGCAGCTCGTCCAGGAACAGCACGCCGTTGTGCGCGAGGCTCACCTCGCCCGGGCGCGGCGAACCCGAACCTCCGCCGACCATGCCCGCGTCCGACGTCGTATGGTGCGGCGCGCGGAACGGCCGTTCCGCCAGCAGACCCACACCCGGGGGCAGCAACCCGGCGACACTGTGGACCTGCGTCGCCTCCAGCGCCTCTTCAAACGTCAGCGGCGGCAGGATGCCCGCCAAACGCTTGGCGAGCATCGTCTTGCCCGACCCCGGAGGACCGATCATCAGCACATTGTGGCCGCCCGCCGCGGCTACCTCCAACGCCCGCTTCGCCGTCGACTGCCCTTTTACATCCGAAAAATCCAGCAGGAACTGGCGCGAATCGCCCGGGGCGCGGGTCACCGCCGGCGACGCGACCGGGTCGAACCGCTCCGGTTGCGACGCCATCATCACAGCCTCACCCAAATGCCTCGCGCCGTAGACTTCGAGACCTTCCACCACAGCAGCTTCGGCGGCATTGTCCGCCGGGACGATCATCCGCGAGATCCCGTTGCGGCGCGCGCAGGCGGCGAT
>JAFDVT010000230.1 GCA_018268875.1 Acidobacteriota bacterium | reverse complement strand
TACGTCCCCGGGTCGACGTCGGTGACGGTGAGCACGGCGCCTCGCACGATTCACGACTTTGGAGGCTTTCCACCGGAGTTGTACGCGGTTCGCTACCCGGCGCCGGGAGATCCCGCATTGGCGCGTCGCGTACAGGAATTGCTGGCTCCCGTCCCTTGCGATTTCGACGACGGCGCCTGGGGTTTGGATCACGGAACCTGGTCCGTGTTGATTCACACGTTCCCCAATGCGGACGTGCCCGTCGTGCAGTTGAGCATCGATGCAAATCAACCGCCGCAGTTCCACTACGACACCGGAAGGCGCTTGGCGGCGTTGCGCGAAGAAGGAGTTCTGATCGTGGGCAGCGGCAACATCGTGCACAACCTCCGCGCGTACCGATGGGGCCAGCCGCAGGATGCCGCGGCAGCGCCAGCTTACGAATGGGCCACGGCGATCGAAGACCGCGCCCGCGAACTGCTTTTGAGCGGATCGTACCAGCCGCTGATCGAATACACCTCGCAACTCGGCGCCGAGGCTCGCCTTGCGATTCCGACGCCGGAGCACTACCTGCCGCTGCTGTACACGATGGGCGCTGCGGGCGAAGATTCCCGCGTGACGTTCCCGGTAGAGGGCATCGAGGGTGGCTCGGTTTCGATGCTTGCCGCGCAATTTCACTAGACTGAGTGGGTATGAGGCCCATGCTCCTGTTGTTGTCGGCGATTGCTGTCTACGGCGCGGCCGCGCAACAGCAGCAACAGCAACAGGCGGTCCCGAACGGCGTCGCCGCAACGCTCGCCCGCGAACTTCGCGAATCGGGTCTGGATGCGGCGGAATGTTACCGCATTCGGGATTTCCGGCTGACCAAAGAAGAGCTGAAATTCTATTGGAACGACGGCTACGCGATCTTCGCCAAACCGGTGCGAGGGTCGCGACTGGCAGTGTATTTCAGCGGCGATCACGAAGGCGGCGATGGCGAAGTTCTGGTGTCGCCACCGCATCGCGGGGAACGCCGCGCGCTGGCCAAGTTCACGGGTTCGCCGACGCTGAACGAGCACTATAAGAACGCGCTATTTGTCTTCAGCGATGGCTCCGGCGACAAACTGTTGGACGAGATCCGCACCAAAGGTACGAAGGACGGCGACATGGGCGCGACGCTCGCCGCCCGCTACAGTCCAACGGTCCGCACCATCTTTGAAAGCTTTGAACTCCGCTTTCTCCTGGACCTTGAAAATCCGCAACGCGCGGAGCAGGGCATGTTCTTTGCGACCGTTGCCACGCCACGCCTCGGCGCCATCGATCTCGTCTTCGATCCGGTCGCGCGCGATCAGGTGACCGTCGGTCAGACGGTGCTTCGCGAAAACACCCGTTCGACTTTCGACATCTGGTCGAGCTTTGAGACGCAATCCAGCCGCACGGGAAAACGCGAGCGTCCACCGCAGACGTACGGCATCGATCAATTTCAGATCGACGCGACATTGGAACCGGATCTGAACCTTCGCGTTCGCACCAAGGGTACGCTGCACGTCAAGCAGGCGGGCGTTCGCGTGTTCGGGTTCGAGATCACGGACCGCATGCGGATCGACGCGGTGCGCATCGATGGTCAACCGGCGGAGCTGTACCGCAGGGAGGCAATTCGCGGCAACACGGAACCGCCCAGTGAAAACAGCGCGTTTCTGGTGATCGCGCCCAAGGGCTTCGAAACGGCCGGCGACCACACGATCGAGTTCGAACATGAAGGCCGCGTGGTGCTGCGCGCCGGTGACCGCGTGTTCTTCGTCAGCTCGCGCGGCACGTGGTATCCGCACACCCGCGGCGAGTTTGCGAACTACGATCTGACGTTCCGTTATCCCAAAGACCTCGACCTCGTGTCCACCGGCGACCTGGTTTCAAGCGTTGTCGAAGGCGACCGGCGCATCACACGGCGTCGCACGCCGGAACCGATTCGGTTTGCGGGCTTCAACCTCGGACAGTACGAATCGGTGAAGGCGGCAAGGGGCCCGTACACGATCGAGGTTCACGGCAACAAGCGGCTGGATGCTGCCATCGCGTCGGCTCGCGCGGCAACGGCGCCATCGCCATCGCCCTTTCCGGCGAACACCACCGGAGGCTCGCGCCGCGGGAACGCCGCCGCGCAATCGGCAGCCGCACAACAGGGTCCGCTGCCCTTGCCGGATCCCACCGCGCAATTGAAAGACCTGGCGACAACGGTTGTCGGCGCGTTCGAATCGATGGCCGCCGATCTTGGTCCGCCGCCCATCAAGACACTGACGGTCGCACCAATTCCGGGAGGCTTCGGCCAAGGCTTTCCTGGGCTCGTGTACCTGTCGACCATTTCGTACCTGTCGCCAGGGGATCTGCCCGGCCTGCTGCGCGACCGCAATCAACAATTCTTTTATTCGGACCTCCTCGCGGCGCACGAAGTCGCACATCAATGGTGGGGCAATTCGGTTACCGCCGCCGGGTATCAGGACGAATGGCTGCAGGAAGCGTTCGCGAACTATTCGGCGTTGCTGTGGCTGGAAAAGAAGCGTGGCGTGAAGCCTGTCGAAGGAATACTTGCCGACTACAAACGCCGCTTGCTGACCAAGATGGAAGACGGCCGCACGGTGGAATCGGCGGGCCCGATCACGCTGGGCGTCCGGCTGCAAAATTCGCTGGACCAAAACGCGTGGCGCGTGATCACGTACGAAAAAGGCACTTGGGTGGTGCACATGTTGCGCAAGCGCCTGGGCGATGCGGCGTTCCGAAAACTGCTGGCGCATCTGACCTCCAAGTTCCAGCGCAAGCCGCTATCGGTGGAAGACGTACGGCAAGCCGCGGCGTTGTTCACCGACCCGAAGTCCGCGGACCCCAAGCTCGAAGTATTCTTCGAAAACTGGGTGTATTCGACGGGAATTCCAGAATTGAAGTTGCAGGCCAAGCCTTCCTCTGGCGGCATGCGCATCGCGGGAACGTTGACACAATCGGGCGTGAGCCCGGACTTTGAAGTGGATGTGCCGGTGGAAGTGTTCTTCGCAAAAGGACCGTCGCGAACGTTCTGGGTACGCACGAGCAACGAGCCAGCCGAATTCGAATTCACGCTGCCGCAACCAGCCACGCGCGTGGCGATCGGATCGGGAATCCTGAGGGCGGACTGATGCTGGCGGTCGATCCCAGGCGCACGGTCGCCGAATTGAAAGAGCTTCGCGCGTTGACCTCCGATGACGACGGCGCGCAGCGTGTGGCGTGGACGCCGATGTGGCTTCGTGCGCGAGAGTGGTTCACGGGAAAGCTAGCCGGGTTGCCGGATGTGGACGATCGCTACGATGCGGCGGGCAATCGATGGATCACGTTGCGCGGACGTAGCGAAAAAGCGTTACTGCTGGGCAGCCACATCGACTCGGTTCCCAATGGCGGATGGCTCGATGGCGCGTTGGGTTTAATGACGGCGTTGGAAACGCTGCGAGGCTTTGCGGCGATGCCCAGCGGGCCACCAGTGACGATTCGCGTCGTCGACTTCGCCGATGAAGAAGGCGCGAGGTTCGGCCGCAGCGTGCTGGGTTCTTCAGCGTTCGCGGGTACGCACAGCATCGCGCAGGATCGCGTCAAACGGGACAAAGACGGCGTCACGATGGAGGCCGCGCTGCGGGCGTGCGGCGTGGACATAGATCGTTTCGCCGATGCGGAACGCGAACGCGAAGGCGCGGCCGCGTACCTGGAATTGCATATCGAACAAGGTCCTGTGCTCGAGCAATTGGCGTTGCCACTCGCCGCCGTGTTGGGCACCAAAGGCGTGGAGCGCCACAAGGTCACGTTTGTTGGCCAGGAGTCGCACGCGGGTTCGACACCGATGTCCGTACGTCGCGATGCCTTTGCCGCGGCCGCCGGGTTCGCACTTGCGGTTCGCGAAATCGCGCGGCGGACGCCAGATGCGGTGGCCACCATCGGTAGCGTCAAAACGCATCCAGGTATCGCGACGGCGATCGCCGGGCACTGCGAGATCACGCTGGACCAACGTCATCTCGATGCGGCCGTGCTCGCGGAGATGCATGCGGAAGCGCGCAAGGCGAGCGCGATGATTGCCCACGACGAAGGCTGTACAGTCGAATGGGATCGCATCTGGAACATCGAACCGGTGCGATTTCACCCGCATTTGATCGACCTTTGCGGCGAGGCGATCTGCGACGTGACCGGTTCAGCGAGTTTCGAACGCTTGGCGTCCGGACCTTTGCACGACGCGGCGGAAGTGAGCCGTGCGGGCATTCCATCGGTGATGCTGTTTGTGCAATCGTTGGGCGGCATCAGCCACAACAAGATCGAAGATACTCGCG
>JAFDVT010000022.1 GCA_018268875.1 Acidobacteriota bacterium | reverse complement strand
GTCGGCATATCGAACGGCTTGCCGTTGCGCGCGTCGAGTTCGGGCTTGTAGTCGAACGTGTCGATATGGCTCATGCCGCCGACGCAGAACACCTGCAACACACGCTTGGCTTTGGGCGCGAAATGCGGCTTTTGTACGCGTTTTTCTTCGGCTTGGAGCCACGCGGAGGCCAGCCAACCGAATCCAAAACCCGCATCGAGAAAACGCCGGCGTGATAGGTTCATATCTCGTTACTCGACCTGCAGGAATTCGGTGGCATTGAACAATCCCCAACAAAGGGTTTCGAGCGGGGCGCGGGTGACGAGGTCCCGGCTGCGCGCGAGTTCGACATCCGATGGCGCGCGTCCTAACGTCAGGCGGAAGGCTCGCGTGATTCGCGCGTCGGTCGAGTCCGCTTCCTTCATAAGCCGTTCGGCGAACGTCTTTGCCATGCGTGTCGCAAAGTCTCCATTCATCAGGCTCAAGGCTTGCAGGGCTGTGGTGGTCGAGGCGCGGCGCGGCGTCTTGACGGCGGGCAACGGGCAATCGAGCGCGTCGAGCATCGCGTCGCCACCGGTGATGACGTTCATGCGGTACACCGTTCGGCGCTGCAATTCGGGCGCTGCCGAATCGAACGGTTCGTACTTGACGTAAGAGCCGCCGGGCGTCGTGGCTTTGAAGGGCCGAAAGCTGGGTCCGCCCATCGTGAGGTTGAGCGCGCCGCTGATGAAGAGCATGGCGTCGCGAACGGGTTCGCCTTCGAGACGGCGCGGTGTGAACCGCCACAACAGACGATTGTCCGCATCCTTCGCCGCGGCCTGCGGATTGTGTTCCGAGGACTGGCGGTACGTCGCCGACAGCAGGATGCTCTTGTGCAGATGCTTGAGGCTCCAGTTGTTCGCGATGAGGTCGCCGGCGAGGTAATCCAAAAGTTCCGGATGTGAAGGCTGGCCGCCGTTGTACCCGAAATCATTGGGGCTTTCGACGATTCCGGCACCGAAGTGGCCATGCCAGATGCGGTTGACGATCACGCGCGCGAACAACGGGTTGGCCGCGTTGGCGATCCATTCGGCCATCTTGCGGCGGCGGTCACGATCGCTGGCATCAGGCGCGAGGTTCAGGTCCGGCGAGAGGCCGCGAATGGCGGAAAGTCCGGCGGGGGCGAGGGCGTCGCCCTTCATCGTGACGTCGCCACGGCGCAGCAAATGCGTCACGCCGGGTGGCAGAATGTCGGCGGCAAAAGCCTGATCAGGCTTTGTCTGTTCGGTCTGCGATGCGCGCAGGGTAATGAGCTCGGCGTCGAGTTTCGCCGCGCGGTCGCGATTTTGCGGCGTCATCGCGGCGGCGATCTCTTCACGCGGGACACTAGGCGCGCCGGCGTTGTAGGAGTCCGCGATCTGCTGCGGCGTGAGCACGGCGGCGTAGATGCGCGCCTCGTCCAGATTGAGGCTCTGGTTCGTCGTCAACATCGCGATCGCGTCCTGCGGGAGGTACGTTTGCAGCTCGCTCGACGGATTGCCCGGTTCGCCATGGAAGGGTTCGCCGAGTTGCTTACCGTTGCGATAGGCGGTGATGGTGCCATCGGCCGCGTACGTGACCGCGATCTGCAGATGGTCGCCGGGGGCGGCGGTTTCTTCCGGCGCATCCCACTGCGTGTCGCGGAAGCCGGCCGTGCTGTAGTTTTCCCACTTCTTTTTCGGGCCGTTGTACTGGATGCCGTCGAACGCCGCGCCGCGATAGCCGCTGTTGTTTTGCAGGACCAGGATCGTCGTGCCTTTTTCGGGCTTTTTGCGAACCTGGATCCAGGCTTCCAGGGTCTTTTCCTTGATTTCGCGATTGAGCTTGGCGGTGGGGACGCGAACGCCTTCCTTGGTTCCGAGCGGCTTCAGGCAACCGCCGGACACCTGGGCTTTGCCGGCGATCAAACCGTGCAGCGAGCCGATCTGGTCGCGCGCGTCGGCGTCAAACGTCCACTGCGAGGCCGGTTGCGGGACCGACGCGGGCCAACGGTAACCTCGCTGTTCGATGATCTTGGCGCGGGCGTCGCGATAGAGTCGCGCGAGTTCGGCCTCGACGGTTTCGATGTGATCTCGCAAGGTGGCCGAGGCGGTGTTGAATGCCGCCTGTTCGTCGGGCGTACGCAGGATGCGGCCACCGGGCAGGAGTTCGATCGATTCGCGATCCTGCACAGGTTGCCAGACGCCGGCAAAGGCGGCTTTGAAGCGGTAATAATCCTTCTGCGGAATCGGGTCGAACTTGTGGTCGTGACAGCGCGCGCAGTTGGTGGTGAGCCCGAGAAACGTCTGCGAAACAGCGCTCACCATCTCCTCTAATTGATCCTCGCGGACCGCCTCGCGTTCGCGCGGCACAGCGGAGGTGAGGCCGACGGCGTCGGTGGGTCCTGAGACGAGAAAGCCCGTGGCGGCGATGCTTTCGTGCGTTACGCGATCGAGGACGTCGCCGGCGAGTTGTTCACGCGCGAAGTCGATGTAAGGCTTGTCCTGATTGAGGCTGTTGATGACGTAATCGCGATAGCGCCAGGCGTGTTCGCGAACCAGGTCGCGTTCGAAGCCTTCGCTTTCGGAGAAGCGAGCGACATCGAGCCAATGGCGGCCCCAGCGTTCGCCGTAGCGTGGGGAAGCGAGCAGGCGGTCCACCAGGTTTTCATAGGCTGCGGGCGAGGGATCGTGGATGAAAGCGTCCACTTCCTCAGGCGTTGGCGGCAGACCAATGACGTCAAAGGTGACGCGACGGATGAGTTCGCGGCGGCCGGCGGGTTTCGATGGGGCAAGGCCGTGCTGGCTGAGTTTCGCGAGGATGAAACGATCGATGTTCGACTGCGGGTTGCCGTCCGAAGCAGGCGTTGTTGTTTGCAGGGGCTGCAAGGACCACCATTGGGGGCCT
>JAFDVT010000229.1 GCA_018268875.1 Acidobacteriota bacterium | reverse complement strand
GGCGCGGCGGGCGGCGTCGGTAGCGTCGCGGTGACGATTCTCGCCAAGCTTGGGTATCGCGTGGTGGCGTCGACGGGACGCGAGGAGACGGGCGAGTACCTGCGTTCGCTGGGCGCTGCGGAAGTGATCGACCGGGGCATGTTTACGGCGGAATCGAAGCGGCCTCTCGATAGCGAACGGTTCGCCGGCGCGATCGATACGGTGGGCGGAACGACGCTGGCCGGCGTGCTGCGTTCCATCGCGTACCGTGGTTCGGTGGCGTGCTGTGGATTGGCCGGAGGTTCGAACCTGCCGACCACGGTGCTGCCGTTCATCCTGCGAGGTGTGAGCCTGCTGGGGATCGACTCGGTTCGCGCGCCGCAAGCCGAGCGGGCGGAAGTATGGTCGCGCCTGGCCGCCGACCTTCCGCTGGAACAGTTGGACGCGATGACGACGGTGCACCCGCTGACCGACATTGTGAACCTGGGTTCGCAGATTCTCGCCGGTCAGATTCGCGGGCGCGCCGTCATCGACGTCAACGCTTAGCGCAGGGACAACTTGGCGACCGTTTCCAGATGGTGCGTTTGCGGAAACAGGTCGATCAGCGTCAGGCCCGCGATGTCATAGGCGGACTTCAACTCCGCGAGGTCGCGGGCCAGGGTGGACGGATTGCAGGAAATCAGCGTGATGCGCGGCGGCTTTAACCGCAGCAGATGCTGTACGGCCACCTTGCCCAACCCTGTGCGGGGCGGATCGGCGACCACGAGATCCGGCGTTCTGGTGGCTTTGGCGAGCCAGTCCTCGGATCGCGCACAATGAGCCTGTCCTTCGAGCCCCGCGCGCTTCCAGTTGAACTTCAGGTCGGCCACGGCGGCAGCGCCCGTTTCGACGGAAATGACGCTCTTGAACTGGCGGGCGAGCGGCAGGCTGAACAGCCCGACACCGGCGTACAGATCGACAGCGGTATCGCCCTGCTCGCCTTTGACCACTTCGGCCGAAAGCTCGTCCACCAGAAAGCGGTTGACCTGGAAAAACGCCTTGTGATTGACGCGGAACAGGTCGCCGGCGGCCGGGTACTCGAGGTTCGGCTGGTCGGTGCCCGGTACGAGCTTGGCGCAATCCTCAAAGAACCGCCGGGCAACGGGACGCTCGGTGCGCAGGATGTTCAACTGCACTTCGCGCTCATTGGTGAAGAGTTCGAACCGTGAGACGAACTTGGGCAGCAGCGGCCGGATCTTGTCCACGGCGGACAGGATCGTGGGCGAGGCGATCGGGCAGACGTCGATCGGCACAAAGTCGATGCCGCCCTGTTCGAAATAGCCAAGTTTGCCGTTTTCGACCTGGAACTGGCAACGGTTGCGATAACCGTACTCCGGTCCGGAAATGACCTCGACCTCGCCGGTGTAGTCGATCTTGCCCATGCGCTGGAGCTGTTCGATCAGAATGCCGGCCTTGAGGTCCAACTGCGTTTCATATCTGGCGTGCTGGTACTGGCATCCGCCGCAGGTGCCAAAGTGCGGACAGAGCGGCGTAACCCGGTCCGGAGACGGTTCGACGATCTCCGATGGAGTGCTCCAGCGAACGCCCTTGCGGTCCTTTGAGCTTTCTACGCGCACCAGTTCGCCTGGCAGGACAAAGCTCGCGAAATGCGTTTGGCCCTCCGTCCAGCCGATGCCGGACCCGCCATAAACCCATTTCTCAATACGGACTTCGTTTACGATAAAGATTCACCCCCACACACAATGAAAGCAAGAGTCTTCTCCGGTATTCAACCCACCGGAAGTCCGCACATCGGCAATTATCTGGGCGCGCTCAAGAATTGGGTCAAGATCCAGCACGAATATGAGTGCATCTGGGGCATTGTCGACCTGCATGCCATCACGGTCTACCAGAAGCCGGAAGAACTGCGGCAAAAGATCGTGGAACTGGCCGGGATGCTGATCGCGATCGGCCTCGATCCGGCGCATACGAGCATCGTCGTACAGTCCATGATTCCGGCGCATACGGAACTGGCCTGGATGTTGACCTGCGCGACGCCCATCGGCTGGCTGGAACGCATGACGCAGTACAAGAGCAAGGCGCAGGCGCAGGAAACGGTCGGCGACGGGCTGCTGCAGTACCCGGTTCTGATGGCCGCCGACATTCTGCTGTACCAGGCGGCGATCGTGCCCGTGGGCGACGACCAGAGCCAGCATCTGGAACTGGCGCGCGACATCGCGCAGCGGTTCAACGCGATGTACGGCGAAACGTTTGTGATGCCGGCTACCAAGCTGCCAAGCGTGGGTGCGCGGGTGATGGGCCTCGATGAACCGGATAAGAAGATGAGCAAGTCCGCGACGGGTCCCAACCATGCCATCAGCCTGTTGGACGATCCCAAAGTGATCACGAAAAAGATCATGCGGGCGACCACGGATTCGAACCCGGCGGTGGATTTTGAGACCATGGGCGCGGGCGTCAAGAACCTGCTGGCCATCTATCAGGCCTTTACGGAAACCAGCGACGATCATGTCAAAGCCGAGTTCGACGGATTGCGGTACGGCGACATGAAGAAGAAGGTCGCGGCTGCGGTGGTGGCGGCTCTCGAGCCGATTCAATACCGTTACCGCGAGATCACCGCCGAGCGCGGATACCTGGAAGGTGTGTTGAAAGCATCGGCGGAACGCGTGTCGGTGTTCGCCAACGACACCGTGTACAAGACCAAGCGGGCGATGGGTCTTTACACGGCGTGACAGTCGGCGCCTACGCGGGCCTGATACGGCGGAACCGCAACTTCCGCCTGATCTGGACGTCGCAACTCATCAGCGAGATCGGCGACTGGTTCTATACCGTAGCCGTGATGAGTTACGTCATCCACGAAACAGGTTCGGCAACGTCGATGGCGCTTGTTTTCGTGATGCAGGTTCTGCCTCAGGTGTTGTGTTCCCCGGTGGCGGGCGTGATCAACGACCGGTTGAGCCGCCGCCGCATCATGATCGCGACAGATTGGTCGCGATGCGTGGTGGTGGCGCTCATGCTGCTGGTGGTCGGCTGGGGAGCGTTGCCGTTGCTGTATCTGCTTCTGTTCCTCGAAACGGTGATGTGGGCCTTGTTCGAGCCTGCTCGCACGGCCGCCATTCCGAATATCACAGAAGGCGAAGATACAGCCATCGCCAACGCGCTGTCGAGCGCGACCTGGGCCGTTGCGTTCGCGCTCGGATCCGGCCTGGGCGGGCTCGTGCAGGCGTACCTGGGGCGCAACTCGGTGTTTCTCATCAACGCGATTTCGTTTGCGATTTCCGCCTTGCTGATTACCGCCACACGGTTCGAGGAACCGCATTTGCATGGATTGCCACGGCTGCGCTTTCGCGAGCTTTTTTCCTTCGCACCCATCGCCGACGGTTTTCGTTACGCGAGGCAGGACGCCGAGCGGTTTCGCACGATGCTGGTCAAGGCTGGCTTCGGGCTGCTGGGCGTCAACTGGATTGCCTTGCCTTTGCTGGGGGAGCGGGAGTTCCCGGTGACGCTTCCCGGCGTCGCTCCGTCCGAAGCCGGAACTCTCGGCATGAGTTTCCTGCTCTCCTCGCGAGGAGTGGGCGCGATTATTGGCGCGTTGGCAGGCTCGGCGTATTCCGGCATCCTGCCGCAGCGACTGAAACGAACGATCGCAGCCGGCTTCCTGTTGGGCGGCGCCGGGTACCTGGCGTTGTCGCAAGCGCCCAACTTTTATGTCGCCGCCGCTTGTGTGATGATCGCCCATGCGGGAGGT
>JAFDVT010000228.1 GCA_018268875.1 Acidobacteriota bacterium | reverse complement strand
GTCTCCACCAAAATCTTGGTCGGCAGCGGCATCGCCATGCGCGCATCGTTAAAAATCTGCGCGAACTTCGGCACCACAAAGTACATCAGGATGAAGATCGAGCCCGCGCCCACAAACGTCAGCAGCGCCGGGTACACCATCGACGACACGATGTAGCCGCGCAGTTCGTCGCGCGTCTTTTCAAACTCGGCCAGCCGCTCGAACACCACCGTCAACGATCCCGAGGCCTCGCCCGCGCGAACCATGTTCACGTAGAGATCGGAAAAGTACTCCGGATGCGACGCCAGCGAATCGGCGAAGCTCTTGCCGCCCTTCAACGTCCGCAGAACCTCACCCAACAGGTCGCGAAACTGCTTGCGCTCGGTGAGCTCGATCGTGATGCCCAGCGCGCGGTCGAGCGGAATGCCCGAATTCAGCAGCGTGGCGATTTCCTGCGTGAAAAACAGGATGTCTTTCTTTTTGCCGCCGCCGAACTTCGGCAACTCGAACGAAAGACCGCCGGCCTTCTGTTCGACGCCCACGTAAATCGGCGTCAACCCCTGCCGCGCCAGTTCGCGAGCCACGGACTTCTCGTTCTCGCCGGTCACCGTCCCCGCGCGAGGTTTGCCGTCCGCCGCCACCGCTTTGAAGTGGAACGTGGTCACTAAAACTCCTGCGTCACGCGCATCACTTCGTCCGCTGTCGTCACGCCTTCGCGAACCTTCTTCCAGCCGTCCTCGCGAAGCGTATTCATGCCATTGCGCTTGGCCGCCGCCGTCAGAATCGACGCGTCCTCGTTCTTCATAATCAGCGAACGAATCTCATCGTTCAGCTCCATCTGTTCAAAGATGCCGATACGGCCGGTGTAGCCGGAGCCGAAACAGTTCTCGCAGCCGCGACCCTGAAAGACATGCACGACCTCGCCGGTGGGCGACACGCGCGTACCCGCCGGTGCCTTGCACTGCTGGCAGATGCGGCGTACAAGCCTCTGCGCCAGCACCGACACCAGCGACGACGTAATCAGGTAGTTCTCAACGCCCATGTCGGTCAAACGCGTAATCGCGCTGGGCGCGTCGTTGGTGTGCAGCGTCGAGTACACAAAGTGCCCGGTCAGCGCCGACCGGATGGCGATGTCCGCCGTTTCGCGATCGCGAATTTCGCCGATCATGATGACGTCGGGATCCTGGCGAACGATGTGCCGGAGGCCCGCCGCAAACGTGAGCCCAATCGTCGGATTCACGTGAATCTGGTTGATGCCGTCCATCTGGTATTCGACCGGATCTTCAATCGTGATGATCTTCTTGTCGCTTTGATTGATGAGCTTCAGCGCCGAATACAGCGTGGTCGATTTGCCGCTGCCAGTAGGTCCCGTGACCAGGAAAATGCCGTGCGGGAGCTTCGTAAAATGCTCCATGCGGCCCAGCATCCCGCCGGTGAAACCCAGCTTCTGCAGATCGTAAAAATCGCCCGCCGAACGATCCAGAATACGCATCACGACGCTTTCGCCGTATAGCGTCGGCAGCGTCGAAACGCGCAAGTCGATCTCGCGGCCCACGCTCTTGATCTTGATGCGTCCGTCCTGTGGCAGGCGGCGTTCGGCGATGTTCAACTTCGCCATCAGCTTGATGCGCGAAATGATGGCGGCCTTCAATTCCTTGGGAGGCGGATCCTGGTTGTACAGCACGCCGTCGATGCGGTACCGGATGCGGAAGTCCTTCTCGAACGGTTCGACGTGGATGTCGCTCGCGCGCTTTTCAACAGCCGCCGCGATCATCGCATTCACCAGCCGGATCACCGGAGCCTCGCTCGCCATGTCGCGAAGCTGCTCCAGGTCCTCGTTGCCTTCCATCGTGCCGCCGGCGAAGTCGAGGTCGGCGTTGTTGGCCTTGGCCGCGTGCCCGTAATGCTTCTCGATCGCGTCCAGTAACTCGGCCTCGGTGGCCAGCACCGGTTCTACACGAAGCCCCGTGCAATTGCGGACGGCGGCAATGGTTTCAAAGTCCAGCGGGTCCGCCATGGCGAGGCGAACCGTCTGATCCTGAATCGCGATGGGAAGTACGCGGAACTGCCGCAGGAACCGTGGCGACAGGGTTTCCAGTTCCGGCGACGACGCGGGAGGTTGCCCGTCGATCGTCACTAGTTGCATGCCAAGCTGGTCGCTCAGCGCGGCCATCACGTCGCGCATGGCGACAAAGCCCAAGTCGACGAGGATCTTGCCGATCTTGTCGCCGTTGCGGTCTTTTTGTAGTTCTAGGGCCCGGTCGATATCTTCGGGCGTGGCGAGTTTGCGCGAAACAAGGATTTCGCCCAGGCGCATGGTGCTAATTTTCCTGCAGCTTGACGGCTGCGTCTTTCTTTCGTTGCGTCGTGGCGATCAACTGCGTAGGCATGCCCGATGCGTCTTCCCACGAATACTTCAACAACGTTACGCCCACCACCAGATTGTCGTTGTCGGCTACTTCGGGAAACCACGTGCGCGCGGTGACCGCGCCGTTTTTCACCAGTTCGCGAAGCCTCGGCAACCGCTGCATCTTCGTATCCCGATGCTTGGCGATGGACTCTTTCGAAATGTTCGGATTGAACGGACTCACCGTCGGACCGGTCACCAGGTTGACCTCCGCCGTCATCACCACGCCGTAGCCTTCGATGTAGATCGCGCGGCTGGTGCCCAGCAGAATGTTCGGATCTTCCGGCCACTGCTTTTGCAGCATGTTGTCAAAGCGCAGCTCCGCCTCGCGCAGAACGGCGCGTGTGGGCTTGCCGCCATGATCGACGGTGAAAGCCGTGGGAGCGAGCAGCAGAAAGGCAAGCAGGGTCCGCATACGTTAGTTCAATCCAGCCGTATCTTTCCGGAACGTATTCACTTTGCGCAGCAGGATCGCGTTCTGATCTTCCATCGCCAACAGCAGCGCCTGGCGATCCATTTCCGAACGCTTTTCGGCCGCCTGCAGAAGGTCCGTGGTCCGCTTCAACTGCCGTTCTTCGGCCAGCGCGACCGCCTGATCGATTCGTTTCTGAATCTGTTCCTCGCTCACCTGCGGCTGCTGCTGCTGCGGCTGTTGTTGTTGCGGCTGGGCAGAAGACGCCACCTGCTGGATGACCGGGGCCGCCTGCGGGCGCATCGCCACGCCATGGAACACCAGCGCCGCCGCCAGCATACCCGCCGACGCGAACCCCAGCTGTGGACCGGAATTCCAGATCCGCTGCCACCACGTCGGTTCGAACACCTTATCTGACACGAACGCGATCCGCTTCGGAACTTCTTCCTCGCGCAACGCGCCCAGCGATGCGAACATCAACTCCAAGCGCGACAGTTCCTCGCGGCAGCCTTCGCACGACTTCACATGCGATTCCACGCTCTTGCGTTCCGCCGCCGTCGCTTCTCCGAGCGAAAATGCTTTCAAATCCAGTTGCCCGCAGTCCATGATCTTTACCTCTGTGCCTGCATCGGAGCCAGCACGTCCTTCAACAAATCGAGCGCCGTGTACAGGCGCGATTTCACCGTCGATACCGGAATGCCCAGTACCTCTGACATTTCTTCGAACTTGAAGCCTTGAAACACCTTCAGCAGCACCGCTTCCCGCTGTTCCGGCGTCAGCCGTCCCAGCGCGCTCTCCACCGTCAGCGACAACTCCATCGGGTACATCCGCCCGCCGGTCAGGTTCGCCGTCGACGGATCGTAGGTGATCTCGGCGTCGTCCAAGCGGTTCTTGCGCAGCAGGGAATACGCCTCGTTGTGCGCGATGCGGAACAGCCAGCCGGTGAACCGCGACGGATCTTCCAGCTTCGGCAGCGCCTGGTACGCCTTCAAAAAGACGTCCTGCGACAAGTCCATGGCGTCCTCGCGATCGCCGACGAGGCGGTACAGATAATTGAAGACGCGCTTCTCCCAACGCGAAACCAGAAGGTTGTAGGGCTCCACTTGCCCTTTCCTGGCTTTCGCGATCAGATCGCGGTCTTCCACCTCGCGGAATATCAGACGTTCGGCTCCGTAATATGAAGGACGCATCCACTGTTCAAAAAGACGGAACAGTATTTATGTCTCGATTTTAGAACGAGTTGCGGTAAATGAGCTGATCAGGAGCCCGGCCCCGATCACGGCAAAACAGCCGATGACGTTGTACCAGAGAAACGCGATGCTCGTGAAGTACTTGCAGAAAAAAATTGCCGCCTCGCCGATCAGAACGCCGCCAAAGGCGCCCGCCGGCGTGCAGTTCTTGAAGAAGAACGCCAGAACGAACACGCCCAGCATCCCGCCGTAAAATAGCGACCCGATCATGTTCACCGCCTCGATCAGCGCGCCGAAGTTTCCGCCAAAGCTCGCGAACCCCATCGCGTACACGCCCCAGAACGCCGTAAACGCGCGCGACGCCCACACGTAGTGCATGTCGGATGCATCCGTTCGGACATACCGCTTGTACACGTCGATGACGGAAACCGTAGCCAGGGAATTGATCTCGCCCGAAATCGCCGACATGGCCGCCGAAAAGATCACGCCGATAATCAAACCGACAAGCCCCACCGGCAGGTACCTGGTGACGAACCCCAGAAAGATGTAGTTGGTGTCGTTGAACCCCGGCCGCACCGACGCCTGTGCCTCTTTCCGAATCGCATCGAACCGCTTCTGCGCCTCCCGGAACGCCGGACCATCGCCCGCCCGCGCCGCCGCCGCGCGATCCTCAAAAGCTTTGTCGTACGCCGCCTGGTTGATCGTCGCTTTTTCCACCGGATGAAAGATCACCGGCGGCTTTTCGAACACGAAGAACACAAACACCATCGCCCCGATAAACAGGATCAGGAACTGCATCGGGATCTTGGCCACCGCGTTGAATAGCAGGCTGATGCGGCTTTCGGTAATCGACTTGCCGGTCAGGTACCGCTGCACCTGCGACTGATCGGTGCCGAAGTACGCAAGCGCCAGGAACATCCCGCCAATCAACCCGCTCCAGATGTTGTACCGGTCATTGGGATCGAAGTTGGTGGTTACGGGGTTCAGACGTCCGGCCATCCCCGCGACGTCCAGAGCCTTGGCGAACGTAATATCGGCGGGCATCAGATGGATCGCGGTGAACAGCGCGAACACCAGCGACAGCATGATCACGGCCATCTGCTGTACGTCCGCCCAGGTTACGGCCTTGATGCCGCCCATGGTCGTGTACAGCACGACGAGGCTGCCCATCAGTAGCACCGTCGCGCGGTCGTTCCAACCCAGGATCACCGACAGCACCACGCACGGCGCGTACAGCGAAATGCCCGCGCCCAAGCCGCGTTGCACCAGAAAGATCACCGTCACCAGCGCGCGAGTTCGCGCATCGAATCGTTTTTCCAGATATTCGTACGCCGTGTAGACACCCGAGTTGTGAAAGATCGGAACCGCGATCGCGGAAATCACGATCATCGCCAGCGGCAGCCCGAAATAAAACTGCACGAACCGCATGCCGTCGACGTAGGCCTGCGCCGTGGTCGAGATGAACGTGATCGCGCTGGCCTGCGTCGCCATGATCGACAGGCCCATGGCGTACCACGGCATCGACTTGCCGGCCAGCAGATACTGATCCACGGTCCCGGACTTCCGTCCGCGCCACAACCCGTAGCTGACCAGGAACACCAGCCAGCCGAACATCACCACCCAGTCGAGCGTTCTCATTCGGGGCGGTAAGCCTTTGTGAACAGGTAAAACACCGTGATGATCCCGGCGAGATAAACCACGATGCCGATATAGATCCGCTTCCAGTTAATTCCGTCCGGCGCTACCGCCACGATAAGCCTCCGCTGCGTTCAGAAGGTTGGTAAAGATGCGGATGCCGCCCGGCACGCCCGCCGGCAACTGCCGGAACCACGCGTAGCCCGTGAACACATACGCGCCCTTGCCGTACTGCGTGACAAGCGTACCACCGGGCAGCGGCTTTTCGCCGGGGTCGTGCGATTCAAACGGCGTCTGATAGCGCGGGTCCCACGCGGTGGCAAAGTACAGCCCGCGTTCCTGCACCCAGCCGTCCCAGTCCTTCGGCGTGATCGCATTGGGTCGTTTCAGCAGCGGATTGTTCGGATCCGGGTACGTCACGGGCGCGTCCTCCACCGTCACACGCTCACGGCTCAACGTAATCGGATACGGACCCATCTTTTCGAGCAGCTTCGGATTGCCGCCCATGAACCCGCCCTCCTGCACGTTGTACTGCACGACGAGCGTTCCGCCCTTGTCCATAAAGTCCAGCAGACGGCTCTGATTGGCCCGCAAATCGGCCCGCTGGTTGTAGGCGCGAACCCCCGTGACGATCGTGTCGAACTTCGAAAGATCGCCGCGCGCGATGTCGTCGCCCGACAGCATCGTTACGTCCATACCGAGCTGCTTCAGCACCGCGGGAACCTCATCGCCGGCGCCCATGATGTAGCCGATCCGCCGCACCGTGGTGCGTATGTCCGCGCGAACCACCTTTGCCACCGCATCG
>JAFDVT010000227.1 GCA_018268875.1 Acidobacteriota bacterium | reverse complement strand
GGGTTTGTTTGCGAGAGCCAGTTGCACTTCCGACGCGAGGTCTTCGACCCGTTCCCCGATCAGCCGGTTGGTGCCTTCGGAGATGGTAATGGGGCGTTCCGTGTTGCTCCGTAGTGTCAGACATGGCGTACCGAGATAGGTGGTTTCTTCCTGCACGCCGCCGGAATCGGAAATCACCGCCGAGGCATGGGCCTGCGCGGCGACAAAGTCCAGGTAGCTGAGAGGCTCGCACAATGTCACCCGGCTGCTTAGGGCGCCGCGGCCAAGCTTGGAACGGGTTCGCGGATGGATCGGGAACAGTACCGGATGCATGGCTGAGACTTCATTCAAGGCGGTGATGAGCTTGGACAGGTTTTCCGGATGGTCGACGTTCGCCGGCCGGTGCAGGGTGGCCAGAAAGAAGCGTTCCGGAATTCCAAGCGTGGACTGCAAGCCCTGCCAGCGAGCCAGCGCCTTGGGCAGCAGACGCACCAGGGTGTCGATCATGACATTGCCGACAAGATGGATTTTTTCCGCGGGGATGCCTTCGCGAATCAGGTTGGCGTCGCCATCGCGCGAGGGCGTAAGAAGGAGGTCCGACAGCTGATCGGTCAGGATACGATTCAGTTCTTCGGGCATGGATCGGTCGCGGGACCGCAGCCCAGCCTCCACATGGGCGACTTTGACGCCGCGCTTTGCCGCAACGAGCGCGCAGGCGATGGTAGAGTTGACGTCGCCGGGCACAAACACCCAATCGGGGTTGTACGTGTCGAGGACGGGTTCGAACCGGGTCATAACCTGAGCGGTTTGCACCGCATGCGTGCCGGAGCCGACTTCCAGGTTCACATCAGGGGCGGGGAGCCCAAGCTGTTCAAAGAAGACATCCGACATTTTGACGTCGTAATGCTGGCCGGTGTGGACGAGGATTTGCCGGAAAAGGTCCTTGCGTTTGCCGAGGGCCGCCATAACGGGGGCCATCTTCATGAAGTTGGGTCTTGCGCCTACACAGTGAACGATCGTGATCATGTGTCCTAGTACCTTATCGCCGAAGGTACGGGGCACTTGAGAAGAAATTTTGAGGACAGGGGGCAGGCGCGATAAACTAGTGGAGGATCGTCCTTACCTGCCTCGCACTCCCCGATCGTCTAAAGGTAAGACAGCGGCCTTTGGAGCCGTGAATCGTGGTTCGAATCCATGTCGGGGAGCCAAACTCTAAACGACTGATTTTATTGATGTCACTAGCGGTCACCCGGTGTTAACAAAGCCATTTCCTTTGCTGGCGGGTTCGAATCCTGGACGGGGTTGGCGCAAGGAGGAACATCCCTAAGAGTCGTCGTCCGGGAGATCCCGTACCAAGTCCTGAACACTCGCAGGGTAGAGATCGGGCAACAAATCCGCACGTTTTATGTGCCGCGCCAGGAAGTACTCTTGCATCACTCGAAGGACGAAACGGACTTCGAGGCGGCTCCCCCTGCGGAAGTCGACAGGCACCACGAAGCCGTAGAGCAGCAAAATCGCAATCGGAATCTTAACATTGAAGATGTCTGTGGAGAGTTCCTCGACGAGGCGACTATCAATCTGTTCGGTCAGTTGAATCTCGATGTCCTGTTCCGTCATCGCCGCGGCGATGCGCTCCATAAGCACCATCAATCCGTCAATTATCTGATAGCGGTCCATTGCGCCATCGACCGGAGCGCCATGATGTTGGATGTCACGCGACATCTTGCGGCGAACCCACGATTCGACAAGCTCAGTGCGTCGACGTGTGTTTAGTCCGTCGCTGCACACGTCGTCCAGAATGAATTGAAGGAACAATGGATGGAACGGCAGATCTCCGTAGAGTTCCGTTAAGCTCCCGTCTTCCAGTGCTTTGACGAATAGCGTTAAGTTGGCTTGGTCCTCAGTAGTAGCGTGTCGGCGCGCCGTTTCAATGAAAAGGCGCACCTCCTCAGTTGTCCATGGTTCGAGCGTTAGGAGGCGAGCTGGCGTGGCGCTTTTTCGTCCGGAGCCCAAGCCTTCCAGAAGAGCCTCGAAATTGCCGAACATGGAACTTAGATGTTCCAGCCGTGTTGTTAGAACGATAGGACATTTAAGCTCGGCAATCTGATTGTTGAGTAATTGAAGTCCATCAGGGCGAAGGTAGAGACGATTCTCGTCCAAGCCGTCAATGACGAGGATATGCTCAGGCGTTTCGCTACGAAGCAGACTAGCCAGCGCGGGGCCTGCTAGTTCCGTGAAGGTGTCTTCATCCTTCTCATCTAGAACGTAAAATCCGTCAATCGGATCGGCGCCAATGCTGAAGAGTTGTAACGTGTCAGCAATCTCCTGACCAATGGTTGCCGCACCTTGCCGTTGCGCACGTTGGCCTAGTTCTGACGCAGCGACAAATATTAATGTGTATGCGCCACGGCTGGATGCCTCTAATGCGGCCGTAGTTTTGCCCGCGCCGAATATGCCTGTGAGAAGGGTCCAACGTGCTTGCTTGCTATCGTGCAGAATCGCGGTGAGGGGCCGCGCTTGTCCAGTCGACAGAGTTCTTCGAGCGCAAGGCGAGCCCACCTTGAGGATCAGTTGCTCTTCCTTGACGGGAACCACTGACAGATAGACCTCACCGAATCGAAAGAGTTGACCAAGTTTCGATTGCCGCTGAGCTGCGCGTTGTCGCAAGCCACCCACAATGAGGTTCCTCATCCGTACGAAGGCCTGGTCAAGCAGCTTTGATCGTGGCCAGAACTCGGCGCGCTCTGCAATCCCATCAGCGATCAGGCTTTGAAGTTCGCTCTCGATAGCTTTGTTGTAATCAAGATTTCTGCCATCTCCGTTGATAATAAACAGGTAGGTAGCGCATTTGTGCCCCGCCTTTCGGAACTTCTCGAAAGAGAGTTTCGCATCACTGATTTCCGCATTGCCGAGTTCGTGCTTCTCCGAAGTCTTGCATTGAACGGCCAAGTCGATCCGCCCATCATCGGCCAGACAGAGTAAATCGATACCTTGGTTATCCCACTTCTTGAGCGCCGTAGCCTGCAACGTTGCAGGCCAAAACAAACGCAGAAACGGCAGACAAGCCCGTTCAAAATCTCGACCGAGGCGCTGGGCCAGGACGGCCTTTGGCCGTCTCCATGCTGTATTCCCCGTCATTGGTCCAGGCTTCATTCTAACAGCGGATTTACGTGGTATCCGTCAGAATCGGGGCCGGTTAATCCAGCGGCCGCTGGCTGGGAACCCAGTTCAATGATGGGCGGATTTCGGTCGGCCGCTGTGGCGAATAAAACCCCTGCCCAAGCAAGTGGGGACTTACACGGCGAAAGTTCTAAAGTAGTTCAGAATGGGGAACCATTCCTTCAAACGCGCGCACGGCACACTGGTGCCTTAGCTTTGCGGAATCTTCAATTGTTCCCACGTATTCCATTCTTCGACGATTTTCCCGTCCATGATACGAGCGATATTGATGCCCAACAGCGTGATGGGGTTCCCCGTTTCGCGGGAACGGACATGGGCAGTCATGCGGGTAACAACCTTTTCGCCGTCCACTAACTGATCTTCGACGATGAACGAATCCTTGGTGTAGACGAACAGGTTGTGAAAATACAGGATGCTTTGCAGGAATCCTTCGCGATCACGGTCACCGGTGGAGGTGTGCCCGACGTAGTTGGGCGGGATCACCTGATCGAGCGAAGAAACATCTCCCGCGGCATAAAGATCGACGAGAGTTCGAAAGACGGCTTTGCGGGACTCTGGCGAGTTGATGTCAGATTCGTTTTGCGGGGCTGCGTTGTTCTGCACGGTTGTTGTCTCCTGTGGCGCGACGACAAAAAATCATAGCAGACGAGAAGTGCGGCCGTTTGGAGCGCTGCGCACTTTGATAGCGTAAGTAAAATGCGCATCCTCTGGCTGTTCTTCGGCGTTGCTCTTTCGGCGGCGGAAGTCGCGCCGCCGACCTTCCGGTATCTGCCGGACTCGCGTGTGGCGTTAGAGAGTTCGACGCCGGACGCGGTGATTCGCTACACGCTTGAGGATCGCGACCCGGACAAGTCGGCGGGGGTCTACTTTGGCCCGGTCGATGTTCCGGTGGGACGCGTTCTGCGGGCGCGAGTGTTCTCGCCCGCTTCTTCTCCCGAGGGGGCAAGCCCGGTCCTCCTGATCGCCGGACGTCCGCAGCCTTCCACGTTGGTAGAAGTGACGCAGAATCGCGATTGGAAGAACTACGACTGGGCTACCCGACACCGTGCGATTGTGACGCGAAATGAGCAAGTGAAGCCGGATATTCTCCTGTTGGGCGACTCCATCACCCACTTTTGGGGCGGCGAGCCTTCGGACGCTCGGGCGCGCGGTCCGGTAAGCTACCGGAAGTTTTTCGGTGAATTCAAAGTCACCAATATCGGGTACGGTTGGGACCGCACCGAGAATGTCCTGTGGCGTTTGCGTCATGGCGAAGTCGACGGCATTCATCCAAGGGTGGTGATGGTGATGATCGGAACCAACAACATGAACATCAACACTACCGAAGAGATAGCGGCGGGTGTGTCGGCAATTTGCGAGGAACTGCATGTGCGGCTGCCGGAATCGAAGATCTTGCTGATCGGCATTTTTCCGCGCGGCGCCAAAGCCGACGCCGGGCGTGACAAGATCGCCGGGGTCAACCGGGAACTCGCCAAGCTGGATGGCACGCGCAACATCACCTATATGGATATCGGCAGGGTGTTCCTGGAACCAGATCGGAGCATTGCGCCCGCGATCATGAACGACTACCTGCATCCAACCGAGGCCGGATATGAACGCTGGGGCGACGCCATTGCGCCAACATTGAAGAAGCTATTGTCGAACTGATGGCTTGGCCGTGGGCGAACGTCACTGTTCGGCGCAAGTGAACGCCTGGACGACCTTTTGGTATGCCTCAGGGTAGGTTTCACGAAAGCCGTTGCGGACGTAGAGCGGTCCGTGGAATTTCGAATCGCCTCGCTTTTTCGGGCCTCCGCCAGGCGGCCGGGTTTTGCGGAAGGCGAAGATCTCCACCCACGGCAGATGGCCCGGATAGGCAAGCTCGCATTCCCGCTCATAGTTGCCGACCCAATCGGCCTCGATGGCGGTCGGAATCAGGAAGCCGCCTCGTACACGGGTCAGGTAGACCCAGCCGTTTTTTCGCAGCGAAAACTCATACGCCACAGACATCGCGCGGCTGGTGGAAATGTAGCCCTTCAGGGCTTCGTTCACGACCATGCGCGGGATGTGGAAGGCCTCGTGCTCGACGAGCGCGCGCCAGATGAAGTACGCCTTTACGACCGGCGCTCCCGCCCTGTCGCTATTCGAATATTGCCGGAAGGCGGTATTGAACTCGGCTCTGGTGATCTTGGTTTGAAAGCGCCGCTCCATGTAGCTTTCAAACTGCGGAAAGATCACCGAGTCCACGTAGGCTTCGTCCGTACGGGTGACCGGTGGAAAGAATCCGTCCGCCGAGGCGATTTCGTTCGGACCGCGGCTGTCGCCACGGAAGGTAAATGCGCTGAGGCGTTCGAGCGGCTTCATCAGACGCCAGTCATTCGCGATGCCTACTGGGGTCACCTTCTCATCGGCCATTAGCCCCATTGGCTTTCGGAACGTTGGAGCGACGACCTTGGCGTATGCGTTGCTTTCCTCCATCTTCTTTTTCGCAAGGATGTCCTCAGGCTTCCAGCTCTTGGGTTGAACCCGGGCAGTGCCTACCTGCACCGGACCACGTTCGCGCGGGTTGGTCACGGACGCGGTCTTCCAGCATTGCTCGATCAGTTTGACGAGCTTCGGGGGAATGTCCACGAAGTCTTTCTGGTCTCCGAAGAGGATTGCGGCCTTAGACAACGTCTCCAGATCGCTCTTCTCCGGTAGTCCGCTGATCGGCGTAAAGCCCGGTACGTGCAGAGGAGCCTGGCTGGTTGGGCGTGCCGGGAGAGGATTGTGCGCGGAAGCCATGTCGTTAAGTCCAATCTATGCGTGATTGGGCCTGTGGAGAATCGGCACAAGTACAGATTTTTCTACGTAGGACTACGTAGGCGTCAGTCGGCGAGCTTGTCCTTGTTTTCGAGGGCGAAGCGGAGCAACGAGTTGGCTCCGGTGAGCTGTAATTTCTGGCTGATGTTGGCGCGGTGGGTTTCGACCGTGCGGGGGTGGACGTGGAGTTCGGCGGCGATCATCTTGCTGGGTTTGCCGCTCGAGACGAGCTTCAAGATCTGTTTTTCGACCCGCGTGAGCTGGGTTAGGCCGGGGACCGCCTTTTCGAACTCTTTGGTTTTGGATTTGCGCTCAAACAACGCTCCGGCGAACGAGGCGCTGACAAACGCGCGGCCCGCCGCTACCGACCGGATGCCGTGCACGACTTCGGTGAGCGCGCTTTCTTTGAGGATGTAGCCTTTGCCGAGTTCCATGGCGCGTTCGAGCAGTTCCGGGTCGCCGTGCATGGTGAGGAAGATGATGGCGAGATCGGGCAGGCGACGCTTGCGAGCCTCTTCCGCCACTTGAAAGCCATGCATCTTGGGCATCGTAAGGTCGAGGATGGCGATGGTGGGGCGGAGTTCGTCAATGGACGCGAGGGCCTCGGCGCCGTCGCCGGCTTCCGCGACCACGGTGAGGTCGGGTTCCTGTTCGATGACCTCGCGCAGGCCTTTGCGGACGAGCGGATGGTCGTCGGCGATTACGATGCGGATTGGATCGGCCATTCGCCCGGTTGTGGATCTTTCTGTTGCTGGTGCTGTTCGTCGGATTGCGGCATAGCCTTGCTGGTTGGGATTTCGATAGTGACCATGGTTCCATGGCCCGGAGCGGAGGCAAACATGGCTCTGCCACCGAGCAGTTGGGCGCGTTCGGAAATGCCGGTGAGTCCGAAGCTGGCTTCCTTTGCCTTATAGAGGTTGAAGCCCACGCCGTCATCGCTGACGATGAATGAAATCACGGCCGGCGTGGCCTGGGCGATGACGGTAATGGCGGTGGCTTGGGCGTGCTTGACGACGTTGTTCAGGCACTCCTGCACGATGCGGTAAATGTGAATCTCAGCGCTGGTGGGCGCGCGGCCGTTCAGATCATCGAGGACCACTTCCGCTGCAATGCCCGCGGACGCACAGGTTTCCTGCACCAGTACTTCGAGTGACTTGGTGAGACCGAGCAGGTCCAGCCGGCTGGGGCGGAGGTTACGGGAAATCTGCCGGACTTCCGCGATGGCTTGTGCCGTCTCCTGCGCGAGGCCGTCGTGGTTGAGCAGCGAAGCCATGTTCCGGATGACGGTCAAACGTTGGCCGAGACCGTCGTGCAGTTCGCCGGCGATGCGCTTGCGTTCGGCTTCCTGCGAATCCATCACCTGTTGCGAGAAGGCGCGCTGGAGCGCCTGCCGGTGGTCGAATTCCGACGCGCGAACGCGCCAAACGAGCCAGAACACGCACAGAACGGAAAGCACCGCGAGGACTTTGAACCAGCGCGTTTCATAGAAGAAGGGCTGTACGCGAACGGTGAGTTGTTGCGTGGATTGGCTCCAGCGGCCAAAGCTGTCGGAGGCCATGATCTGGAACGTGAAATCGCCAGGCGGGAGGTAGGGAAAGTAGGCCGTCCTGCGGGTACGCGCGTCGACCCAGGCGGGGTCAAGGCCGGCCATGCGGTAGCGGAATTGGATCTGGCTGGAACGCATAAGGTTCGGCGACGTGTAGGCGATTTCGAGGTTCCTGGTTCCGGGCGGCAGCGTGATGCCGTTGGCGCAGGGAACGCGTTGCTGGTCGACGGTGCAGGATTCGACTTCCGCGCCGGGTGACGGCAGGCGATTGGCGTCCAGCTTGGCGGGATCTATCACGGCAAGGCCGGCGGCGCTGGGCAGCCAGATCGAGCCATCCTTTGCGGCAAAGCCCTTTGGTTGGCCAAAGCCGGAGGTGTCGGCGGCGTTCAATCCATCGCGCCGTTCAAAATGGCTGGCGGTGAGGCGGGATGTCTTGCCGCGCGCGAGGTCGTTGAGATCCTGCTTGCGGACGCGGAAGATACCGACGCGGCTGCCGATCCAGAAATAGCCATCGGTGTCCTCGACGATGCCTGCCACGTCGTTGGCGGGCAGGCCGTCCTTGGTCTGGATCCAGTAGCGGCTGGCGCCTTCAATCCGCAGGAGACCGTCGAAGGCGGTACTCACCCACACGATGCCGCCCGCGGCATCCGTTTTGATGGACCGGACGCGCGTGGGGCGCGTTGAGCCGCCTTGCGGCCCTCCTTCGCAGGTGAGGATGTTGTCGCGGTAGTGGCACAGCACAGCGTCGGTGCCGATCCATACGGTTTCGGACGGATCTTCCGCAACCGCGCGGACCTCGCCGGTGAGGGGGAGGCCGCCATTGCTCTTGAGGAGCGTGAGTTTTCCATCGCTGTACCGGTGGAGACCGGCCCCGCCGCCAAGCCAAAGCGCGCCAGTTCGATCTCGCAGGATGGCGTTGACCCGGTCGTTGATCTGGTTGAGCGGCGCGGGCGCGGCCTCCATGCGGCCATTGCGAAAGACCTTGAGTCCGTCGGTGTTGCTGAAGTAGATGGTGCCACCACCGTCATCCCACAAGGACCAGACGATCTGATCGCCGGACCACTTGGCCATCGACGAAGGCAGCATATGGGTCTGCATCTGGCCATCGTGGATACGGGTGAGCCCATAGCTGCCGACCCAGATATCGCCCTG
>JAFDVT010000226.1 GCA_018268875.1 Acidobacteriota bacterium | reverse complement strand
GATGTCGTCATCATCAACGGCGACATGTTCACCGGCCGCGACAACGTGCACCATTACCTGCAACATCACGACGCTCCGGTGGACCTCCAAGGCGCGGTGCTCTACCACTGCGGCCCCGTGATGCTCCAGCAGGACGGCAAATGGTATGTGAAGGCCGCCGGTCCAACCACCTCCATCCGCGAGGAACCGTATCAGGCGCACGTCATCAAGAACTTCGGCGTCCGCGTCGTGATCGGCAAGGGAGGCATGGGTCCCAAGACCCTCGCGGCCCTCAAAGAGTACGGCGCCGTTTACCTGAACGGAATCGGAGGCGCGGCCCAGTTCTACGCGCGAACCGTGAAGGACGTCAAAGGCGTGTACCTCGAACAGTTCGGCATCCCGGAAGCCATGTGGCACCTCCGCGTCGAAGGCTTTGCGGCCATTGTCACCATGGATTCCCACGGCAATTCGCTGCACGCCGACATCGAAAAAGCCACCGCCGAAAATCTCCGTTCGCTCTCGCATGCCTAACGAACTGAAACTCGATTTGGAAGACTTCGAGGCGCTGAAGCGGCAGTTTGCAACAGCCACCGACTTCGGCTCTTTCTGGCAGGATTTTCTGGAACAGTGGGCGTCCCGGCCGGGCTTTATGGAAATGGGCGCCCCCGCCTATGTCGAGGACATGCAGGCCCTCGTCCAGCAGATCGCCAACCAGATGGCCGGCGGCGAGGCTCGCGTTGCCAACCTCCGCCTCATCAAGATCCCCGAGGCCTGGATGGTGCATGGCTCGTGCCTGGTCGATGGCGACCTCGGCGTCGTCCTCTACTTTGAGGATCTCGAAATGGGGCTGTTTGTCCTGACCCGCGAGTCGGGCAAAACGTCGTACGCGCGCTTCACCCTCAGCGGACGGGAAAAGCGGAAGCAATGATATACTGCACGGCACGGCTTCGGCCGATTACCTCTGCAAGCAGGCCGATTCAGGACGATGAAAACGCCGCAAACGCCGTCGCAACATCCCGTAAAGCTCTTGCCACATGTGGCCGCCGGGCTAGGTGTGGACGGCATCGCGATGCTCATCGCCGCGGCCGCCGGACAACCGCCTAAGCCCCAACTCCTGCCGCCACCGCCGGCAGCGCCTAGGAAGTCGCGAAGCTATCCGCCTGCCTGTAAGCCTCGGTAACTTTCTGGAAGCCTTCAATGCCGGGGTTCAGCATCCCATGCTCGAGCCCCACAATGCCCTTATACCCGCGCCTATATAGCGTTTTGAAGATGTTCTGGTAATTCATCTCGCCCGTCCCCGGCTCCTTGCGGCCCGGAACGTCGCCCGTCTGAAAATACCCGATCATGTCCCAGTACATGTTGATGTTGTTGATGATGTTGCCTTCGGAAATCTGCTGGTGATAGCAGTCGAACAGGATCTTCACCTGCGGATGATTCACCTGGCCGATGATCTCCGACGCGTGATCCGAATACACCACGAAATACCCCGCGTGATCCACCTTCACGTTCAGCGGCTCCAACACCAGCACCAGTCGTGACTTCTCGACGATCTCCGCCGCCCGCTTCAACACATCGACGCAATTCCGCGTCTGCTGCTCGAACGTCAGGTTCAGCACGCCAAGGCCGCTCGTCACCGTCGCGACCTCGTTGCCGACGATCTTGTGTAGCTCCACCGCCCGCCGCACGTCTTCGAGGAACATCCGGTGCGCACCCCGGTCCGGCATCGCCGTCGGGCGCCATCCGCCGCGGTTCACCACAAACGTCCCCATCGACATTTTGAGATCGTCCATCTTGCGGCGAATCTCCTCGCACTGCTGCGGTGTGCGCGACGGCAGCCCGTTGTACTCAAACGCGGTGTAGCCGTGCTGCGCAAAAATCTCCAGTTGCCGCACCGGAGGCTCGGGATTCAGCCACCCCACGTGAGGCCCGTACCGCAGCTTGAACGGCGGCGCGCCATCGGCGGCCCCCAAACGCGTCGCGCCCGCGCCCAATATCGCGGCTGCCGTGGCGGTCGTCGAAGCTAGCAGGTTCCGGCGGCTGATGGTCATGTTCGTCGTTCTCCGTCCGATTATCATATAACGTGACCCGCGAACTGGCTATCACGCTGACCAAACATCGCAGCGTCACCAACTCGCCCGGCGAAACCTCCTTCGGCCCTTTCCTTCACAACCTTCTGTCCGCCTGGCCCGAGCTTTCCCACACCGCGCTCCACCGTACTCTTCCCAGCGACCCGCACGAACGCTACAGCGTCGTCGCTTTGAAGCGCGGCCAAAGCCGCCGAACCATTCTCCTCACCGGCCATTACGACGTCGTCAGTACGGCGAATTACGGTCCCAGCCTCGAACCTCTCGCCACCGATCCCGAAGCGCTGCTCCCGGCTCTTCTCGAAACCGACCCCTCGCTCGCCGCCGACCTCGCGTCCGGCGATTTCCTTCCCGGGCGCGGTCTGCTCGACATGAAATCCGGCCTCGCCGCGGGACTCACTGTTCTCCGCCAGTACGACGGCCCCGGAAACATCCTGTTCGCAGCCGTGCCCGACGAGGAGGTCGCCTCCCACGGCATGCGATCCCTGGTCCAACAACTCCCGGACATCTGCCACACCCTCGGCCTCGACATCGAACTCGCCATCAACCTCGACGCCGAAGGCGATCCCGGCGACGGTTCCCGAGGACGCGCCATCTTCTGGGGCAGCGTAGGGAAACTTCTGCCGGTCGTCGTATTCCTCGGCCGTCCATCCCATGCCGGAGCCCCTTTTGACGGCGTCAATGCCGCCTTCCTGCAAGCCGAATTTGTCCGCCTGATCGACGCCAATCCCGAACTCGGTGATACGCACAAAGGCGCCCCCGCTCCTCCGGTAGTCCTGTATGCGCGGGATACGAGAACCCACTACGACGTCACCACTCCGCAGGCTTCCTACTGTGCCGTCAACGTACTGACGCACACACTCGACGCCTCACAAGTGATGGGTAAGTTTCGGAATGCCGCCGCCCATTCCCTGCGAGTGGCGAAGGAGACTCTCGAACGTCGCGCCGGCCGCCGTCTGCCCTGGGCGCCGTTCGTGCATGTGCTGGAAGGCATGGAAGATCTTTCGGTCGAAGCCTGCGCCGCCGAGGTCCAACGGCGAGCGCTCGAAATGGGAATCGAAGGTCCCGCGGCAGTCCTGGCGCTGGCCTCGCCCTATTACCCCAAAGTAGGCTGGGACGAAGAGAATCACGGCCAGCTGGCGCAAACCATCCGCGGCGCTCGCGACCGTGTGGTAGCCCGCACCGGCGTCAGCATTACGGACCGGCCCTACTTCCCGGGAATTTCGGATATGAGCTTCCTCACGGCGTATCCCACCGTGAACATCGGACCCTGGGGACGCGACTATCACCAGCGCGGCGAACGGGTCCACGCGGCCTACGCCTTTGACGTATTGCCAATGCTCCTACACGAAGTATGTGAGTCGGTTCTCAGTTGCGAAGCCCCTGAAAAGCCGCCGCAATCGACGAAACGGCCACCAACAGAATAAAACCGTACAGGATCCAGTAGCTGGTGTAACGTAACACCCGGAACACATCCGCTCTCACCGTTTTAGAATCCCCGGACAGAGCGGACGAGACATGAGAAGGTGGTACCCGGGACCTATAGCCCTAGGGTATAGACCTCAGGAAAATCTGAATATCTTAGTTCGGACCTCCGTGCCGATACTTATCTAAGAGTTCGGATGCTGCTACTGTTCCTGTCGCTGGTCTTCGCAAGCCTCACCATCGCCGCCGGCGAGTCGGGTTGGGCGATCTCCCTGTTCCAGGTGGCAGTCTGTCTCCTGGCCGCGGTGGAGGCCTTTCGCGGCCGCCTGCAAACGTCGGCCTGGATTCTTGTGCTCCCGTGCGTCGGACTGCTGCAAATCGCTTTGGGAACAACGGCTTACCGCAATGCCACGATGTTCGCCACCCTGCATTGGATCGCCCTGGCGTCGGTGTTCCTGCTCGCGCGCGGCGGCACGTGGGACAAAAATCGTTTTCTCGACTGGTTCACCGGATTCGCTGGGTTTGAGGCTGCTCTTTGCCTCGCGCAGCTCCACACCTCGGACGGGCGGATTTTCTGGTACTTTCCAACTCCCGCCGGTACCGACTATATCTACGGCACGTTTCAGTCCTACAACAACTTCGCGCAATTCGCCGAACTCGCCATTCCGGTCACCTTGTATCGCGCTTTTGGCGAGCGCTCGCGTTGGGGCTGGTATGCGCTCGTCGCCGGGCTTCTGTACGCCTCGGTCATCGCGTCCACGTCTCGAGCCGGTTCGATAATCGTCACTGCGGAAATCTTCCTGATACCCGTGCTCATCGCCTGGACCACGCGGCGCAAACGTAGCGAGGCGATCCGGCAGGCGGCGTGGATCATGGCCTGCATTCCGATGCTTGCGCTGGTCTGGACCTTCGCCGCCGGTTGGGATCGGCTGATCAGTCGTTTTGCAACCGGCGATCTTACCGCCGGCCGCAAAGAGTTTTTCTATTCCGCCGTCTCCATGGCCGCCAGCAAGCCGCTCGCCGGACACGGTCTCGGCACGTTCCCGCACGTCTATCCCGAATTCTCCCGCCTCGATCTGCCGTTGTTCGTCAACCACGCGCACAACGACTGGGCGGAGTTCGCCGCCGATGGCGGATTCTTGTTCGTCGCGGCGATTTTTGGCCTTTGCGTCTGGTCGCTCCGCGGGGTGCGCCGAAACGCCTGGGCGCTGGGCGTGGTGGCGCTCATGATTCACGCCGCTGTCGACTTTCCGTTTGAACGCCCCGGCGTCTCCGGTTGGATGTTCGCGCTGCTGGGCTTGGCGGCGAGGCCAAAGGAGGAAGAGGACGAAGCGTCCCTCCCGGTTTGGCGTTGGACGGTGGCAGGCTTTGGCACAGCCGGCGCGGTGGCGGCGCTATGGCTGGGTTTTGCCGATTTCGAGTATGAGAAAGACACGCCGCAGTCGGTGGCGATCGCGACCCGTTGGAATCCCTGGAACGCCGAGTACTGGCGGCGTCTGGCCGATTTCGACGACTCGGACGCGACTCTGGAGCGTGCCCGCAAGCTCAATCCGTCGAACGCGTCCATCCTGATGCAGATCGCGTTGCGCCGGGAGGTCGCGGACGATCTTCCGGCGGCCGAAGCCCTTCTGCTCGACGCCGCGCGCCGCGACAAGGGCTGGTTGCCCCGTTGGACGCTCGCCAATTTCTATTTCCGCCGTGGCGCGGAAAACAAATTCTGGCAATGGGCCCGCCAGGCCGCCTCCGCGGGCGCCGGGCAGGACCTCGTGCCCTTGTTCCGCCTCGCGGAAAACATGCAGACTGACTATGCGGCCCGCCTGCTCCCCGATCAGCCGCACGCGCTACGCCAGTTCGTTCGCTACGTTCTGCGGGAACAACCCACACAAGCTCTCCTCGCCACCTCCGCGCGGCTTCTCGCGGCAGGAGCCAAGGTGCCGGACCGCGACTACATCGTGGCGGTCGTGGAACGATTTCTGCAGGCGAAGGACCCTGCGGCCGCGGGGTCGCTGTGGCACGGCATGGTGGAAAGAGGCTGGCTTCCGGCCGAAGGCGGCGAAGCGTTCAGCGCCAAGCCCCTGGGCGAAGGCTTTGATTGGCGAATGTATCCGGCCGACGGCATCGTCGTTACGCCTCGGTCCGGCGAGATGACCATCAGTCTTTCGGGAAAACAACCGGAGGCGTGGTATCCGCTGCAGCGTTTGGCCCAAGTCGAACCCAGCGGACGCTACCGCCTACGAGTCCGCTATACAACCGAAGGAGTACCGCCGCAGAGTGGCCTGCGTTGGCGGGTGATTGACGAGTTGACCGGCGAGGAACTGGCCCGTAGCGCGCCGTTGTACGGCGAATCTCCGCCGCTCAAAGAGGATTTTGTGGATTTCGAAGCTCGCGGCAGCAAGCTGGTTCGCATGCAGTTGATCTGCATCCGCGAACCGGGTGCCGTGCGGGCCAGCGGAGCCATACGCCTAAGCGCCGCCGAACTCACGCGAACAAGCTAGTTCAGGCGAACCTGGTCGCCCGCCTTGAGGCCCGACGTGATCGCAACTTCGGTATGGCTGCGCAGGCCGGTGGTCACTTCGCGCTTCTCAAAGGTCTGTTGCGGCGTCTTTACGAACAGGAACGATTTACCGTCGTCCTCGGTAAGCGCGGCCACAGGTGCCCGCAGCACATCCTCGGTCTTTTGCACGACCACATCGCCGTATGCGGAAAGATCCGGAATCACTCGCTTGTCGATGTCCAGCAGTTGCACCCGAACCGGGATGGCACGGATGAAATTGCCGCCACGCGCCGTCGCCAGCGCGTTCACCCCGGCGACTTTGCCGCGCATTTTCAGATCCGGAAACGAGTCGATGCCGACATACACGTCCTGACCCAACCGGATTTCGCTGCTTTCCGCCTGGTTGATCTGCCCTTCCAACTGCATCGTCTTCTGGTTGACCACCTTCATAAACGGCTGGCCGGGAAACACGGTGTCGCCCTCGCCGATTTGGGCCATCTCGCCGCCGCGGAAGATCGTCTGCATCACGGGCAACCCGTCAATCGGGGCTGTAATCGTGTATTTCAGAATGTCGTTCTCATGGCGACCCAGGTGGCGGCGCTGGCGTTCCACCGTGAGCTCCAGAATTTTGATTTCCGCCGCGTGGGCCGCTCGTTTCTGCGCGACGTCCGCCGACTGCTGCTTGAAGCGCGCCTCGGCTTCTTCCATATTCAGCTTCAGCAGCTCTTTTTCGACTTCGGAACGCACATCCGCAGCCCCGAACTCCAGCTTGGCTTTGTCCCAATTCGCCTTGGCAACGCGCAGGGTCTGCTGCAATTGCTCCGTCTCGACCGCCTGCTCCGCGCGCCGCTTGGTGACGTCGTTTTCGGCCTGCCGTACCTGATCCTTCACATCGTCGATGTGGTCCACGAGCCACTGTCCGTCGATTTTGGCGATCACCGTACCTTTTTTGACTGGCACGCCGGGATTGCTCAAAAATGTCAACACCAGCGTGTTCCGCGACTCCGGTCCTTGCAGGATGGGAGCGGTGATGTTGGCAAATTCACGAGCCGAGGTCTGTCCGGAGATACGAATGCGCCGCTCCACCGGTCCGAACGTGATAGGCGCGGTCTTGACGGCCGCAAAAACCGTTCCGTCGGTGGACGGTTTTGCCATCCATTGGTAAAGCAGGTACCCACCGATCGCAAGTCCGGCCACCAGCGCAACAATTCCCAATGGCGACTTCGGCTTTTCCGGTGGTTCCGCCGAAGGCGTAACAATCAGCGGCTTCAGCGGCTCGGGCGCGGGCGGAATCGGATTGGGAACGGCGGACATTGGGTACCCTCTAGAATACTAAAGCGAACAGGAGCGACACCTCCGGTTCACGCGGCTACGTAAACGTAAGACGACTGGAAGTAGAAAAGGCGTTGCACCCGTCCACGGAGTTACACCGGGGACGTGCGAGCCTGGACAATCGCTAACCCCGCACAGCGACAGGGCCTACGCTTTCTGAGATAACTGATATACAATTTGGACCATGTCACCCCAAGTAGCATTCGATCGGTCCGATCCTCTAGGGATTCAACGGCTTCGGTCCTCCAAGCATTGGTTCCTGTTGCTCGGGATTCTGTATGTGGTGTTCGGCGCCGTCTGCATCATCGGCAACGTTGCTGCGACATTCGCCACAATCCTCGTCTGCGGCTGGTTACTGTTGTTCAGCAGCGGCTTCGCCCTCGTCCAAGCGTTCATGGTGGGAACGTGGGGAGGGTTCTTTCTCTGCCTCCTCAGCGCGCTCCTCCGCGGTGTAACCGGCTACGTCCTGATCCGCCACCCGCTCGAAGGTGCGATCGGTGCGACGCTCATCCTCGCAGCTGTTTTTGTTGCCAGCGGCATGTTTCGCACCATCGCCGCAGCCGTATTGCGCTTTCCCGCCTGGGGCTGGACGGTCGTGTCCGGCGTCATCACTTTGATTCTTGGCGTAACCCTGTTCGCCGATCTTCCGGTCTCGGCCCTGTGGTTCATCGGTTTCGCGATCGGACTCGATATGTTCCTGGACGGGTTCTCGCTCATCGGCTTCAGTCGCGCGCTCGCCAAGCAACCAGCCTAGCTAAGTCGCCAGACCTGGGCCGTGCCGCCTCCCGCTAGCGGCACGGTGCCTGTCTCGAATTTCCCTATCCCACTCCACAAGGCCTACGCCCAACCTCAGCATTCGCCGCCTCGGATTTTCCTGGGCGCACCGCTTCCCGTGCCTGTCACCGAGGCGGCTTTATCGACTTGTTTACAAAAACTTGCGGTCGCCGAATATTCTCCGGCGACCGCGGTTGAGGGGATAGAATCGTCCTAGGGATTTCCCTGCGCTACGGCTAGACTTCGATCGCCGCCTCGCGAGAACCCAACTGGCGCAAACACCGGTCGATCCACAGCTTCGTCAGCTTCTCCTGTGTACCGTTCTGCGACAACCGGCTACGCAAGTTGGTGAAGTCGACGTGATCCAACGATTGATCCTGATTCGCGCACGAAAAGACGATCGTTTCCTTGCCCGTTGCCGGATCCTTGTGGATCTGCAAACACTGCGCGCAGATCTCCTTCATCATGCACTGCATCGGCGAATTGATCGACCCGATCGCATGATGTTCCTTCTTCAGATACGGCGCCAACTGGTTATGCCGCGCACGACCGACCGCCGCCATCATTCCATCGGAACCGATCGCGATAATGCGGTCCACCTGGTTCAGCGGGATCTCCGGATCGCCCAGGTCCCCACGCGCGTAAGCGGCGATCGCGTCGACAATGTTCATCACCACCGAGCGGTCCATCGACCTCGTCGGCGTGAACCCCGGAGCCTCGTCGCAACACCAGATCACGATGTCCGCCGCGCGCTCGATCTCCTCGATCTTGTACCGGTCGATCATCCGCTTATATCCGGCGATGTAGATGACGCGCGACCCGTTCTCGCGTAGCTTTTGCCCGATCGAGAACAGCACCGCGTTGCCCAATCCGCCGCCCACCAGCAACACCGTCTCGCGATGCGGCGTCTCTGTAGGTTCGCCCGTCGGACCCATCAGGATCACCGGCTCGCCCGGCTGCAGATGCGCGCACAGGTCCGACGATCCGCCCATTTCGAGCACGATCGTGGACAGCAGCCCCGCGTCATGTTCCACCGAGGCGCCCGTCAATGCCAGACCTTCCATGCCCAGCACCGTGCCGTCCACGCGCTTGGCCATGGCTTCGTAATTCTGCAAGCGGTAAAACTGCCCCGGCTGGAAGCTCCGTGCCGCCAGCGGCGCGCGCACCACCACTTCCACGATGTTCGGAGTCAGGCGAATCACGTCATGCACGCGAGCCCGCAGATTATCGTTCAGATACGACTGCAACTCCTCGGGCGTACGTCCGGCCGGCGCATTCTTCTCGAGGATCCGCGACACCACCGGATACCCTTGCTTGGCCGAACCCATCGCCTTTACGACGTTGCCCGCATAGGACGGATGCAAGTCGCCAAAGAAGCTCAACGCCTTGCCATCGCCCGGGCGAATCGACATCAGGACGTGCGATTCGGCCGGCTTTGAAATACGTTCCGGCTTCACCGGGTTGCCGTTATCGTCCACCGCGCGGAAGTACTTGCCGTCCAGTTCGATCGAACCGTCTTCGCGCGCCAGAACCGTATTCGGCTGCGTACCGGCCGCCACCAGAATGGCCCGCGCCGGCAGTGTCACGATCTCGTCGCCGCGCTTCAAACGCAGCGCCTTGGCGTGGCCGTACTGGTCGACTTCCACCTCATCCGGCGTCAGGCCCTCCGCGAATCGGATGCCTTCTTCCAGCGCCTTCGCCACTTCTTCGTGATTCAGCGTGTAACTCGGAGCGTCCACCAGGCGGCGGCGATACGCCACCGTCACACCGCCCCAGGAATTCATCAGATCCACCAACCGAGGTTCGCGATGTTCCTGCTTGGCCCGTTCCCGTTCGGCGCGGATCGCCCGCGCGTGGGCCACGAACTCATCGGCGGTTTCGTTTTCTTCCGCCGTCCAGACCTTGCGGACGGCTGCCTCGCCGCGGTCGGCCACCAGCGCCTCGTACCGGTCCAGGAATTTCTCGACCTGCACCACGTAATACGCCAGCGATTCCGTCGCCGTGTCGATCGCGGTCAACCCGCCGCCGATCACCACCACGGGCAGACGCAATTGCAGATTCGCGATCGAATCGTGCTTGGCCGCGCCCGTCAGTTGCAACGCCATCAGGAAGTCCGAAGCCTGGCGCACACCGCGCACCAGTCCGTTCTTCATCGGAACTACCGTGGGACGTCCCGCGCCCATGCAAAGCGCGATGTGATCGAACCCAAGCTCCATCGCCGAATCCACCGTCAGCGTTCCGCCAAAGCGCACGCCGCCGAACATGGAAAATTCGCGACGCCGCTCCAGCAGCAGCCGGATCAGCTTCAGGAAGTTCTTGTCCCAGCGAACCGTAATGCCGTACTCGGCCACGCCGCCGAAGCCCGCCAGCACACGGTCGTTCAAGCTTTCAAACAGTTCCTGCACGTCGTGAATCGGCCGGAACGGAACGCGTTCGCCATGCGGCGTAACGCCCGAAATGTCCTGCGGCAAGGGCTCAATCTTCAACCCGTCGACGCCCGCCACCATGTGACCGTCGTTCATCAGGTAGTGCGACAGCGTGAACCCGGCCGGTCCCATTCCCACGGCCAGAACCTTGTATCCGGATTGCGGCCGCGGCACCGGACGATGCAGATTGAGCGGATTCCAACGCGTCAACAGCGAATAAATTTCAAAACCCCAAGGCAGGCTCAGCACGTCTTTCAACGCGCGCGTTTCCACCTGCGGGATGTCCACCGGTTCCTGCTTCTGGAACACGCAGGCCTTCATGCAGTCGTTGCAGATGCGATGTCCGGTGGCCGCCGTCATCGGATTGTCCACCGTCACGATGCCGAGCGCGCCGATCGTGTAGCCGTCCTGCTTGACGGTGTTGAGTTCGGAGATCTTTTCTTCCAGCGGGCAGCCGGCCAGCGGCACATTGAAGATGCTGTGCTTGAACTCGCCCGTCTTTTCCTTCAACCCGGTGGAACACGAGTCCTTCCCCTGGTTGTGGCACTTGATGCAGTAGTTCGCCTGATCGAGCGCCTGTTCCAGGTTCATACCATGGTCGGTAAGCGCGAACCCTTCGCGATGCCGCCAATGTTCCGGCCCCATCCGCATCGCGGGGACGTTGTTCACCAGGATGGATTCCACCGGCACCAGATGCATGAAGTCCAGCTTGTGCGGCGCCTTGAACAGAATGCCCGACTTGTGATGCTTCTGCCCGGCCGGCGTCAGCATCGCCCACTGCGTGTACTTCGCCGCGATGCCCAGTTCGGCCGCGAACTCCGCCTCCGACGCCAGCCAATGCGTCACTTTATCGGCAAACAGCTCTTCGGTCAGTGGACCGCCCAGCTTGGCCTCGAGCTCCATGCGCACGGCGCCTTCGTCAATCAGCGCCGCCTGCTCCGGCTTCACGCCGGTGAGCGCCTTGCGCTGCACGAACTTCCGCTTCACCGAATACAGCGGGGCCGACGCATTGTGCCGGGCCTGCATGTTGCGAACCTCGGCGGTAATGCCAAAGAGATCGCCGATGAAGTCTTCGACATGCGGCGCAAGCGCCACCAGCAGTTCGGCCTGCTGTTTTCGATCGAACGACTCCGGATTCTCGCGCGCCTTTTCCAGGCGTTCGGCGAGCATGCCGTCGGTCTTGCGAAGTTCGTCAAGGAAAAACTGGTCAACTTGAACCAGGCCGGCGCGGTCATACAGGTCCTCGAACTTGAGGCCGAAGCGCAGGGACAGAGTTGGACTTCCGTTCATTTCAGGTAGGGGCTTCCGTTTGAGGGGGAAGCTTTATTTTAGCGCGCCCGGAAGACCGGGGTTAATGGAAAAAGCCGCGAGCACCCGGCCCGCGGCTTTTCGTTCTTTCAATGGCGGAGTTGCTATTCGGCCGGCAACACAACCGGCTGGCCGCTGGGCGACAGCAGGCGGTTCTGCGAGTCGAACTTCATCCCGAAACCCAGGCCCATGCTGGCCAGGATTTCCTTGATCTCGTTCAGCGACTTGCGGCCGAAATTCTTGGTCCGCAGCATCTCGCCTTCCGACTTCTGCACCAGATCGCGAATCGACTGAATATTCGCGTTCTTCAAGCAGTTGTAGGAGCGTACCGACAGTTCCATCTCTTCCACCGAACGGTCCAGCATCGTCTTGATGCGGTCGCCCGGCTCCGGAGCCACCGGTTCGATCACTTCGGGCTCTTCCTCGAAGTTGATGAACACGCTCATGTGTTCCTTGAAGAGCTTCGCCGCCTGGCCAACCGCGTCCTGCGGGGAAATCGCACCGTTCGTCCAGACTTCGAGCGTCAGCTTGTCGTAATCGGTGTTCTGTCCAAGACGCGCGGCTTCCACCGAATAGTTCACCTTGCGAACCGGCGAGTGCACCGAGTCGATCGGCAGATAGCCGGCCGGCAGGTCTTCGTCGCGGTTCCGATCGGCGGCAACGTAGCCGCGACCGACCTTGATGCGCATTTCGATGTTGAGCTTCGCGCCGGGCTTCAAAGTGGCCAGGTGGACGTGACGGTCCAGCACTTCGAGATCCGAAGAGGTTTCGATTTGTCCGCTCAGCACAACGCCGGGTTTATCGGCGTGGATGCGGACGGTATGGATTTCGTCGGTCGAGGTGCGGAACGGCACCTGTTTGAGGTTGAGGATGATATCGGTGGCGTCTTCAGCGACACCCTCGATCGAAGAATTTTCGTTGGGCGCGCCTTCAATGCGCACGGCGGTAATCGCGGCGCCGTCGATGGCGCTCAACAGAATCCTGCGGAGACCGACGCCGATCGTCGATCCAAAGCCGCGTTCGAATGGCTGGGCAACAAACGCACCGTAGCGATCCGTCAGCGTCTCGGTGTTCGCGACAAGCCGCTTGGGTTTCTGAAAACCTTTGAACATAGACAAATGAAACTGATTCCTCTTGTGTCCAGGCGTGGGGTACCCGGGCGGGTGTGGACAGGGATTCCCTGGGTACAGTGTAACTTAAATGGGGCCTCGCGTGGGAAATGGGTCCAAAACCCACGTCATTTTGACAGCGTTTTCAAGCAATTGAAGCTCGCTTTTCCCTACCCCAATACGCCTCCACACCTTCCCTCCGCGTTCCCCCAGGTGCACCGCTTCCGAAGCGGTACCGTACCACTCACCTTTTGCACCTAACTGGCGCGATTACTGTGACTTGCAGACATCGGAAATGCTGACCAAGGGATATTCAAGCCGGGGATGGAGGAATAGGAAAAGTGCTACGCCATCGGCAATCCGAACTGGGACGCGAGCATGAAATAAAACAGTAACGTCGCAACCACCAGCACCCAGGCGAGGCCAACATTCAAGTCCACGGCGAACGATTTATGACCGGCGAGGCTCGCCGCCGCCGCGTCGTCCCAGACGTCGCGCAGCCACCGGCAGGCGAACGTCCACAGCAACAGCAGCGCCGCGAGCACGCCCCATGCGACCGTCTTTTCGGACACGCCATGAAGCCAGTTCAGTTGACCTCGAACCTGCTCGCCGACGCAGCGTACCGCGATCGAATCCTGATGCGCGACCGCCACCCACGCAATCGCCGCCGCGATCAGAAGCCAGCAGCATCGCACGAACCCGTGACGCCACCGCCGTTGGGCGCATTCCCGCTCGATGCGTTCGTTATCGCCATCGACCAACTGGTGCAACCGGACGTCAAGCTTGCCGGTTCGTGACAGAAAGCCCGCCACGCGCGACAGGAAGTCAGCCTTGTTCCGCCAGTACGCCGTATGATCGCTCGCGAATGAACCGCCATTGCGAATCTCGAGCGTCGTGGCGTTGGTCACCGCGCCTTCGTCCCAGATCGCGCCGTTGCTCACCGGGTCGTGGCTCGCATACAGGTCCAGCCAGTCGGTGTCCGATGACGACTTCGACAGCACCCCGCGCCACCACTGTTCCGCCGGCGAGGTCTCTTCGAAATTCAGCAGCGCGTACAGCAGGTTGTTGACGCCGGCCTGCACCCCGAACACCGCCAGCATCGTCCAGGAAATCCATACGATGCCCGCCGCGTGGAAGGCCAACCCGAGCAGCGCCATCAGCACGAGGCCACGCGTCATCAGCGGATTGAACGAATGCAGCAGGTTGTCGCCGCGATCCCCGGTGCCGGACATCGACTGGATCCGCAGCAGGATGCCGAGCGTTCGTAACCCCGCGCCAAGCGTCACCACGCCGCACAAGTTCGCGGGAGGGGATTGGCGCTTTCGTCCTCGCCGGAGATCGCATAACGAAGCACCGCCGCACCCTGCGAATGCGCGACGATCGCCATGCGGCGGCATCGCGGCGCCAGCCAGTCCATCGCCGCTCGCGTCTCGCGTACGATCGCCGCCAGCCGTGCGGGACTCGCGCAGTACACCATCGAATCCCCAATCACCGCGGCCAGCGCCACCTGCGCTTGCTTCAGGATCGCTTCCGGCAACACCGGGATCGGCAGCAGGCGAACCAGCAGCAGCAGGAACAACGCCGCCAGCAGCAAGGGCAGAATCACAAAGCACCCGGCGACGAGCATCGCGACGGCACGAACGAGCCTCCATCCCGCCCTCAGGACGCCGTCCCGCCGCAGCATCGTCCACGCGCGCCGTACGTTCAACCCGTAGTGCAACAGCAGCGTATTCGGAGCGAACTCCAGCAGCCATTCGGTGACTTCGTCCATCGTCGGCGGAGGAAAGCATTCCGCCCAATACGCTTCCGCCACCAGCAGGCGCGACGACGTCCCATGGCGCGGGTCGCGCATGCGGACCTCGGCATGTGGAGGAACGCCGCTTTCGGTGGAAGACAAAACCGCCGTCTCGACATGCCACAGCGGCGGCTCAGGAATTTCGAACTTTGGAGGCTGCGCGCCCAATAACGACGCGGCAATCCAACCTCCCAGCGGATCCAGCCAGTTCACCAGCGTCTCCGCCTTGGCCTGCTGCCCGATCCCGTGGATGAACAGAATTCCCAGGTCGGCTTCTGTGGACGAAGGTGATGACGCGGGACCAGCAGGGTTCATAAAAGGCTAGGCGCCGATCACCAACTCCGTCGCGCAGCCGCGCATGTCCATCTCGTACTCGATGGTCTCAATCGGCGGCCGCGAATAATGCCACGTGACGCCGTGCGCGCCGCCTTCTTCCAGCCGTTTCTGCACAGTCGACTCCAGGAATCCGTGAATCTCGTGGACCGTATAAATCTCGCACACCGTCACGCCG
>JAFDVT010000225.1 GCA_018268875.1 Acidobacteriota bacterium | reverse complement strand
TGATACTCGGCGACCGGTTTGCCGACTACCAGATAGTAAGGACGGTGCTGTTGGTCGTAAACCACACCGGCACGAAGCTTGTAGGGATAGCCATAGTCGTCCATGCGATCGATCCAGGAAGGACGATTGGCACGGATTGCTTCCTGGATTTCGGGGGGCTTCTCCGGACCTAGCGACTTGTACGTCGATGACATGTCGAGGATGGTTCCGTCCTCTGCGGCCACCATAAACGCGCCGCTCCGCAATCGTTCGATGATTTCTCGCTCTTCCGGATCATAGCGTTCGAAGGTCCACGATGGGCGGCGGTTCTCGATACGCATGTAGCCTTTGACGGCCACCCATTCCTCTTCCAGAACGCCGCGGATTTCGCGGTCGATGATGGAACCGAGCAGGCCTCGCATCGCGAAGCCCACCATGATCAACAGCAGTCCGAAAAACAGCACGTAGCTGAGCGCCAGGCGAAAGCGCAAGCCCATCACGTACTTGAATGGCGGTTTGTCCGGAGGCTGCTGTTGTGGTTGCAGAGGCATGAACGTCTAGACGCGTTCCGTCTGCGACTCCGGAAGCTCCAACATGTACCCGATGCCGCGGACCGTGTGGATCAACTTGATCTGGTACTTGTCGTCGATTTTGCTGCGCAGGTGCCGGATATACACATCGACGATGTTGGTGAGGCCGTCGTAGTCCATGTCCCACACGTGTTCGACGATCATGGTTCGGCTCAGCGGACGCCCGCGGTTGCGCATCATGTACTCGAGGATGCTGAATTCCTTGGGGGCGAGTTCGATGTTCTCGTTGGCGCGTGTGACGCGGCGTCGAATGCAGTCGAGCACCAATTCGCCGACCTGCAGACGCTCGGGCGTCGGCTGGCCGCGGCGGAGCAACGCTCGAACACGGGCCAGGAGTTCCACAAAGGCGAAGGGCTTGACGACGTAATCGTCGGCTCCGCTTTCGAGGCCCTTTACGCGGTCGTCCACCTGATCCCTCGCGCTTAGGATTAGGACAGGCGGACTGGTTTTGCGGTTGCGGATCTTGCTCAACAGCGTGAGCCCGTCGATGTCCGGCAGGCCCAGATCCAAAATGATGAGGTCATAGTCGGCTGCGTGGACCTGATCGAGCGCCCCCGCGCCGTCGTTCGCCGTGTCCACGGCATAGCCAGCGCTTTCGAGACCCCTTTGCAGGAAGTCTGCGATGCGCTTTTCGTCTTCGACAACCAAGATTCGCATGGATGTTTGCTTACTTACAGGTATATCATTCGGCTTTCCGGAAGAACGGAATGCCCTCGCGCTGGTGATCGAAATGCACCTTGTCGCCGATCGTGACGCGGGTGTTTCCGGTGATGCGGACGGTCTGCCGGCCGCTATTGCCGTCTAGCGTTACGATCGCCAACTGGTAGGGCGCTTCGGCGACGAATTGCTCAGGCGCCGAGTGGACTACGGTTTCGGTGTACACAATTCCCGATTGCATCACTTTTTTCTATGCTCCTACCACGCCGAGAATCGATACGACGGCGGTGGCTCCGGAACCGCCCAGGTTCTGCGCGAGGCCGATGGAATGCTTGGCCACTTGCCGGTCGCCGGCGTCGCCGCGCAACTGTTGCACGATGTCGCAGATTTGCCCTACGCCGGTAGCGCCCACAGGATGCCCTTTCGACTTCAAGCCACCGCTGGTGTTCAGCGGCTTCGACCCGCTCAACGACGTTTCTCCCGCCGCCGCAAAGAAGCCGCCTTGGCCTTTCGGCGCAAAGCCCAGGTCTTCGGTAGCGACGATCTCCGCTATGGTAAAACAATCGTGCACTTCGGCGAGGTCGATGTTTGCGGGCGTGAGGCCGGCCATCTTGTAGGCCTTCTCACCGGCGGCGCGAACGGCCGCGAACGTTGTGATGTCGTCCTTGGTGTCGAGCGCGACGTGATCCGAAATCTGCGCAATACCCAGGATCTGGATCAGGGGCCTGTGGGCGAACTCGGCGGCGCGATCTAGTGGCGCGATGAGGACGGCGGCCGCTCCGTCGCTGACGAGCGAACAATCGTACACGGTGAGCGGATCGGCGACCGGCTTGCCGTTCAGCGCTTGTTCCAGTGTGATCACCTTGCGCATGTGTGCGAGCGGGTTCTTGGCGCCGTTGGCGTGGTTCTTGACGGCGACCGCCGCCAGATGTTCGCGCGTGGTGCCGTACTGGTGCATGTGGCGGCGAGCGATCATGGCGAACAGGGCGGGGAAGGTCGCTCCGGCGCGAACCTCGCCCGTGGAATCGCCGGCGCCGGCCAGGATTTCGGCTACCTTCGGCGTGGGCTGCGAGGTCATCTTTTCGACGCCGACAACCAGAGCGGTGTCATGGATTCCGGCGGCGACCGCCATGACGGCGTGATAGAAGGCGGCTCCGCTGGACGCGCAGGCGGCCTCAAAACGCGTGGCCGGAACTCCTGTGATGCCCATTGCGCCGGCAACGTAAGGCGCCAGGTGGTTCTGTCCGACAAACGAAGGTCCGGCGAAGTTGCCGAGGTAGAAAGCCTCCACTTGCGAAGGCTGGGCGTTGGCATCTTCGAGGCAGCGATTGCCCGCTTCGACAGCGAGCGAGCGAAGGTCGCGGTCAGGAAATGCGCCAAATGCGGTTTTGCCGATGCCGACGACGGCTACGGGTCTCATCGCTCTTATCGTAGCTGGTTCACTAGTGGTGAACGTTGGCGGTGACGGTGACGGACGGGTAATGCAGGATTCGCATGAAGTAGGTCGGCGCTTCGACCGACGCGCTCAGTTCGCCGTTTTTGTACGCGACCGTGCGAGCCGTGACGCCGAGAAATCCATCCGGAAAGTTGGCGTCGAAGTACCGTTTGGCGGCGTCCGCGGGATCCGCAGATCGCGCGGCGGACCGGGCCGAGAGTTGCACGGCGGAACTGAGGCGTTCCTTGACCAGGTACAGCATCGCGGTGTCCACGCCCACGCCGATCAGCGGGACGAGGATCAACAATGACATCGCAAAACTGATGAGCGCGAGGCCTCTCTGATTTCTGCGGCGGCTTGCCATATTAAAGGACGCTCCGCGCTTTGACGGTGTCCGGAACCAGGCTGGTGATCGTGCCGCTTTCGCCGAAAACTTCGGCAATCCAGGCCGATTCGCCGGGCTTCAGATCGGCGGCGTTGGCGGGATCGCGCAATTGGCTGGGCCAGCGAACGGTGTCGCCCAGGCCGTAGGACTGATCGATCCGGTAACCACCGGGTTCGCGGACGATACGCGTCAGATGGATGGCCGCTTTGCCCGCACTGAGCCCCAGGGACTTGCCATGTTCGATGACCTGTTGCTTGCCGCCGGGCGACCCGAAATCGAGCCCCGAATCCGCCAGCAGCAGAACATCGCGCGCCAGTTGTCCGGCTTCGAGGCTACGCAGGCAAGCTACGCCCAGGCTGCATGCGCCCACCAGCAGCGCGACGCCGATGGGGAGCACCAGGACGAACTCCACAAGAGTACTGCCCCGCTGTGGACGGCGATTCTTCATCACATCTTCTATCGGCCGAACCCGCCCGGTACGTTAGCGATCCGGCTTGTAGAATACAAAAGTGCTTGTTTCCGCTTTCGTATTCGCGACGCTGCTCGCCCAGAATCAGTTAAAGCCGATCCCTCCGCTGGGAGTGGAGATTTCCGCGCAGGACAAGTCGGACCTGCAGGCGGGGTTGGCGCGCCTGGAAGCGGCAATACAGCCGATTGCCAAGCATCCGCTGTCGCCCGATGTGAAGATCTTCGCCATTGCCGTTCGTACCGCGATGGACAACAACGAATTCTTCAAGGTGGAAGAGGCGGCCAAGGCCAAAGGACTGCTCGAGGCCGGCCTCGCGCGCGCCGAGGCGTTGGCGAAGGGCGAGGCTCCGTGGACCTCGCAAACCGGCCTTGTGGTGCGCGGCTATGTGTCGGCGATCGACGACAGCATCCAGCCGTACGGCCTGGTGATCCCGGCAAGCTGGAGTCCTCGGGAGCGGGGCAAGTGGCGCTTGGATGCGTGGTTCCACGGCCGCAACGAGACGCTGTCCGAAGTCAACTTTCTGGATGAACGGATGAAGCGTCCGGGCGAGTTCACGCCTCGCGACACGATCGTTCTACATCTGTACGGGCGGTACTGCAATGCGAACCGTTTTGCCGGGGAGACCGATCTGTTCGAGGC
>JAFDVT010000224.1 GCA_018268875.1 Acidobacteriota bacterium | reverse complement strand
GCGCTCGAAATCCTCGAACTGTGCATCGGACATCGGTCCGTAGATCTGGCGCACGGCGTCGCGCGCAGATTCGACATCAGTATCCTTGGACGGGCCGATCAGCTCGACGATATCGTCCAGCCGCCGCAGGGCTTCGGCCTGCGGTTTGCGCAGGGACAGGCGTTGGGTGATCTGGATGACGGCGCGCTTGGGGTCGACGTTCTGCATCCTCAACCCTCCGCCTCGTCGGAGAAGAGATCACCGGTGGACGGGTCGGCCTTGCTGGCGCGTTTCACGGCCGGGCCCGCGTCTTCCCCCTCCTCCTCCTGCATCATCGGCAGCGAGCTGATCTTGAGCGAATAGTCGTCCTTGCCCCATTCGCAGCGGTCCAGCACTGCGCCGGGGATCTTGCGGATGGTCAGGTTCGACAGGGCGCTGGTGCCCGCCTCTTCATAGGCCGAGCAGCAGATCAGCAGGCTGCGGTGCTCGCCCACCTCGTCCGACAGGGCGCGCAGCTGCGCGCCGGTCAGGCTGTTGGTGGTGACATAGATGTAGGACGTCTCGGAACTGTGGCCGTGCATCCAGAAATGCTCGGTCGAGGGGGCGTAGGTATAGTTGAAGTGCTTGCACATCGCCTCGGCCAGCATGGTCGGGTTGTATTCCGCGCGGATGACCCAGTTGCCCCAGGCGTCCTTTTCCATCAGCGACGGCGCAAGGCGGGCGAAGCGGTAGCCACCGCCGCCCTTCCAGCCCGTGGCCTCGGTCACACCGCTTCTATCCGATCCGTCGATAACCTGCTGAAGGCGGGGCACGATATGTGTCTTAGCATGTTCACCCAGTTCCACCATGATCCACCGTCGGCCCATCTTGTGGGCGACGGCTCCTGTTGTGCCGGAACCAGCAAAAGAGTCGAGAACAATATCGTCTTTACCCGAGGTGAACATTTGAATTACACGGCGCACGAGCGCTTCGGGCTTTTTCCCCGAAGGAAAACTGACCCCGCCCTCGGATTGCAGGTTATTTGTCGGCAGATCAGTCCACAAATTTGATACGGGTTTTGCAATGAGTTTTTGTCCATCCACTTCACGAAGACCCTTGCCTAGAAAATAAACCTGCCTGCCTTGATATAGATAGAGAGGATCAAGCCCATTTCGATCAAGCTTAATCACATAGTCAATTTCGCGCGACCTCCTCAAGTGTTCAGTCAGCCAAGCCGCGGGCTTCTGCAATGTCTTTGTCTCAAACACTCGGTAGGCGTTCTGAATAGCAAATTCATTTGCTCGCTCATTCACTAGTGCGATTGCCTCTTGCTCTCCAAGTTCACGCTTAGCCTTTGACCACTGCGAATTTGATGTGGCTGCATCGAAGCCAAGCTCTCTGAGTATATACGAGTTTATGCTTACGAACCGCCACGTCTCACATGGCTCCTCGAAATTCTCGATGAACCTTGAGAAGTGGGCAAGATCAACTTCTGAACTACCGAGGTAAGGGGGGTTGTAATCGCATTTCGATTTATCCTTTGCATAGCATAGGATAAAGTTAGTCACTTGAGTTGGGCCCACGTTTACTGTTTTGAAGCTAGATGTAGTGGCGGACTCGACTGAAACTGTGGTAATATAATTTGATCGTCCAAAAATCTCATCCATCATTACCTTGCAGTAAGCTGCTTCAGTATCGTCCAACTGAAGCGCAATGGCACCATCGGGCGCCAAGAGATTGCTGATAATCTCCAATCGATCACGGATCATTGACAGCCAAGTAGAATGCTCAAGGTTGTCGTCGTAATGCTCAAATGCAGAGCCCGTATTAAATGGCGGATCGATGTAGACACACTTCACCTTGCCCCGCACCGTCGGGTCCGTCTCCAGCGCCTTCAACGCCAGCAGGTTGTCGCCGTGGATCAACAGGTTGTCGAAGATGTCGCCGTCGCGGCGCGCCTTGGCATGGTAGGACAGCTCGGGATCTTCGATCAGGATGCGCGGTTCCAGCCGGGGGCGGATGTCCTTGCCAATCCAGGTGAGTTCGAGCTTGGTTTTGGCGGCCATCAGACAAGGCTCCATCTTATTGTAAACAGTGTGGTCAATGCGGGCGTCAGGTTCAACTGATCGGCGATCTCGTCCAGCATCCGCTCGCGCTCGTCATCGATCGCGCGCAGGCGGGTGTAAAGCTGGTGCTGCAGATCGTCGACCTGCCGCTGGATCTGCTTGGCCGCGCGCTGCAGCTCCAGCTTGGCCTCAAGGCCAGATGTCGCCCGCGCCAGCTTCTTCTTCTCGTTGGCTTCCTTGCTCAGCGCCTTGATCTGCTGATCAAAGGACACCTTGGCATCGTCGCGCCAGGCGTCGAGGCGTTCTTCCTCCTCGTTCAGGAACTCGCCCAGACGCTCCTGCGCGCGGGCGACCACGTGGGTCTGCCGTTCCGCCATGACGCCGGACAGGTGAGCGTCGGGCATGTCCCCGACCGCAGCCCCCGCAACCTCGGCCGGAACCTGCAACAGACGCTCGACCGTTTCGGAATGAACCTCATGGCCCTGGTCGGTGAAGGCAGCGCAGATGATCTCGTCATAGGTTTTGGCCGGGGTGTGCAGGATCAGCCGCGCGACCCGCATCCAGCCAGACTGCCCCCGCAGTTCGGCCACATCCGCCAGATTGCCGGGGTAGGCCGCATAGTCGAACCGCAAGGACGCCGGTTCCAGCGGCCGTTCCTTGGCCTGTGCGATCAGCCGGTCGGCCAGTCCGCCATCGGCGAGCCGGAAGAACCGCCAGCCACGTTCATCGGCCTCGGGCCATTCGGTCGACCAGGTCTCGCCCGCGTAGTCGAAGCGTTGGGCGTGGTCGTCGTGGAAACGGGCGTCGGGCAGTTCGGCCCGGGCAAGACCAAGGAGCGCGCGCTTGAAGTCGCCTATGGCGGAAACGACCGCCTCGCGCCGCCCCAGCAGGCGTTCGATCACACGGTCGTCCATCTCGGCCAGTAGCTTGTTGCGCGCGTCCTTCTTCGCCTCGTCGATCTCGACACTGAATTCGGCCTGAAGGCGGTCGAAGGCGGCGTTGATCTCGTCATTGGTTCGGCAGGACTGCACGATGTCGAGGATGCGCCGCTCGATATCGACGCCGGATTCGATGGCGCCAAGGACCTCATCCGAAGACCCGAACACCCCCTCGAAAAGCTTGAACTTCTGTTCCAGCAGCTGGTGGATGCGCGCCTCGGCGTGGTTCTTGCGGTTCAGGAAGTTGATGACGGTGACGTCGATCTTCTGGCCGTAGCGGTGGCAGCGCCCGATCCGCTGTTCGACCCGCTGAGGGTTCCAGGGCAAGTCGTAGTTGATCAGCAGGGAGCAGAACTGAAGGTTGATCCCCTCGGCCCCGGACTCGGTGGCGATCAGGATGGTCCGGTCATTCCTGAAGGCGTCCACGATGGCGGCCTTCATATCGGCGGTCTTGGAGCCGGAGACCGCCTCGGTGCCGCGGTGTCTTTCCAGCCATTTCTTGTAGATCGCGTTGCTGTCCTTGTCGGAGTTCGAGCCGTTGAGAACGACTGTCTGGCCGGGGAAGCCGTTCGCCTCGAGCAGGTCGCGCAGGTAGGACTGGGTGCGGACGGACTCGGTGAAGATCACCGCCTTGCGCTGGCCGCCCTTGCTGACGATCTCAGTCAGGACATGCGGCAGGCATTCGAGCAAGGCCCGGCCCTTGGCATTGTCCGCGATAGAAATCGCCAGATCGCGATAGCGAGTCAGTTCGTCGATCTCGGCCTGCAACTTCTTGGGATCGATGCGCTCGATGGCGTCGTCCTCGTGATCCTCTACGGCATCCGCTTCGGCCCCCCCTCCAGCATCGCGCCAGTCTTCCGCTTCCTCGGCAAAGCCATCGATGTCGGCGAGCGTCTCGTCATCGACGATGAGCTTGCCCTGTAGTCGCTTGACCATCTTGTCGAGGGTTTGGGCCACGGCGAAGGACGACGATCCGAGGATCTTCCGCAGCATCAGCGTCACGAGGTGCCGCCCGTTCTGCCCGAGTGCGATCGTGTCGGTCCTCTGGAGGTATGCCGACATCAGGTCATAGAGGTCTGTCTCCAGCCGGGCGGGCGTGAAGTCGAAGGTCTTGGCCAGACGGTTGGTATAGTTGATCAGGCCGGCCTTCTGCACCTGCCGCCGAAGCGTCCGCTTGCAGATCGGCTCAAGACGGCGCGCTAGCAGCGCCTGCGAGGCAACCTCTTCCCGCCCACCGAACTCGGCGCGGAAGGCCTGTTCTGATCCGAAATAGGTATCGTCGATGATGCTGATCAGCCCAAACAGCTCCATCAGGTTGTTCTGGAGCGGTGTGGCCGTGAGTAGGAGCTTCTGACGACCGGCCAACGCGTCACGCAGAACGGCAGCCCGTGAGGTTTCCGCAGCCCGGTAAACGTTTCGGAGTTTGTGGGCTTCGTCGAACACGACCAGGTGCCATGGGACCATCCGGATTGCGTCAGCCATCCGGGCTGCAAATTCGTAGGAAAGGATGATGATGCCTTCCGCCCGACCGATAGGGCTTGGACGCCCATCGGCCTTGATCTCCTTGAGCCTTTTGGCATCGAGGATTTCGGAAGGCAGTGAGAACTTCTCCATAAGTTCCGCGGCCCACTGCTTACGAAGCGAGGCCGGTACGACAAGAAGCAAGTTCCTTTGTCGACTCCACCAGTATTGGCTCAAGACCAGGGCCGCCTCGATCGTCTTGCCGAGGCCGACTTCGTCAGCAAGCAGAACTCCTTTTGACAACGGTGATCTGAGCGCGAACATGGCCGCATCGACCTGGTGAGGGTTGAGATCCACACGTGCCGAAGAAAGGGACTGAGTGAGCGCGTCACCGTCCTCGAAGCCTTCCCGGGTCAGGAAGTGGGCGAAATACTTCGCCTGATACTGACTAAAGCTTCGCTGCACCGTGCTTAGCCCTCCTGCTCTTCTTGCCTGGGCTCTTGATTGCTCTTGCCCGACCGCAGCGCTTGTTCGGCAAGCCGCTCATATTCTTCGACCGCCACGACTACGACTACTCCCCTACCGTGCTTCTCGATCATCACCGGTTCAGCGCGTGCAGTGTCGATCAGTAATCCGAATGCATTCTTGGCCTCTCTAGCGGACATAGTTCGCATGACAGCGTCCTTTCGGGACAATTTGGCTACACTCTGCATCGCTCACGAAAGCCATACCGGCATACAACAGCACGATTATGTTAGTGTTATTTCGTCTATTATAGCCACATATGGCAAGCTTGGAACAGCGACTGATCGGGGGGGCGACGCTCCTTCAAGCCCTTGTTCTACTGCGTCCGGGCTAGCTCAGAAGAAACCCTTAGGGAGCACTCAAACTTGAGGCGACGCGCTTTGCCATTGAACGCGCCATGCTCAGCAGCCGACGGCTCGCCGGGTTGTCTTTGCGTGCCGACCAGACCACGCTGAACGGCAGGACCTCTCCTGCGAGCTGCCGATACACAATGCCCCGGAACTGCGCGCCGATGGTGGCCTCGCTCGTCAGGGTAAGTCCCCGCCCAAGGGCGACCAGCGACAAGAGGTTGTCACGGCCGACCTTCTGGAACTGGATGTCTGGGTGGCGCCCGAGGTCGGAAAGATGCGCGACGAGGTAGTCGTGAATCTCGGGGCCCGGTGGCGCGTCGCTGACGATGAAGGGCTCGCGGGCGATGTCCGACCATGCCAGGGCGGCCTTGGCTGCGAGGGGGTGACCTTCGGGCAGGACGACAAAGACATGTTCGAACCAGAGCTGTTCTGTCTCGCATCCGTCCCAGGGACCTGCTCCGGTTACGAAAGCGGCGTCGAGTTCTAGGTTGCGCACAGCTGCGACATGTTCGGCCGGGTCGCCGTCGACCAGATGGACCCGGACCTT
>JAFDVT010000223.1 GCA_018268875.1 Acidobacteriota bacterium | reverse complement strand
TTACGGTCCTGCCGTGGCAGTACGACTCAGCCGTGGCGCCGCCGCAGATTCGCAGAGTTGTCAACGCTGCGGACCAGACCGGAAATGTCGCGCCCGGGGGGCTGGTGACCATCGGTGGAAACAATTTGAGCCCCGTGAACCTCGCGACCGTCGAGAAGCCGCTGCCTACGGCGCTTGGCGAAAGCTGCCTCACGGTGAACGGCTTGCCACTGCCGGTGATCTTCGTGTCACCGAACGTGATCAACGCGCAATTGCCCTTCCAGGCGACCGGAAACGTGGCACTGATTTTGCGTACCCCAGGTGGTGTGAGCGATACCTACAACCTCACCATTCAGCCGCAGGCGCCGTCGGTGTTCCGCACCGCGGTTGAGGAAGTGGGCGAAGTTCCGACGGTCATTCGCGCCGCCAATCGGATTGTGGTTACGGATTCAAATCCCGTGCACCGCACCGACACGCTGACGGTGTACCTGACCGGCCTCGGCCAGACCAATCCTCCGGTGGATTCGGGTATGCCGGCGCCATCGGATCCGGCCGCGGTACCGTTGGTCGCTCCGACGGTTACCTTGGGCGGCGTCAACCTGCCCGTCGAATCGGCGGCCATGGTGCCCGGCGAAATCGGGCAGTATCAGATCACAGTCAACGTGCCGCGTAATGTTCCGACGGGCCTCGCGGTTCCGTTGCAGATTCGTCAAGGCAACGGCTCCACCACTCTAAACCTGCGAGTTGTGGAATAGCCAAGTTCATTTAGGGTGGGGAGAACGCCGAAGCTCGGTTGCGAGGTTCGACGTCTCCCACACTCCGCAATCGTCGAATACGACTTGCAGCAAAAAGCAGGCTAAACGACAAGGAAACACAACAACATGATGAAGCGAGTAGTATGCATGCTGATGACCTCGCCTCTGTTCCTGGGCTCTCTGGCCTTCGGGCAGAAGTGGGAGTTCGGCGGAGGAGCTGGTGCGGGTTTCTACACCTCGCAAACGATTGCCAACGCGGCGGCTGGCTCCGCGAACGCCAAAATCGGGACCGGGCTGAGTGGCTCGGCCTGGTTGACTAATCATTCTTCCGACCGTTGGAGCGGTGAGATGCGCTACGACTATGCCCGTGGCCCGTTACAGCTCGACGGAAATGGCTCCAAAGCATCCTTCGGCGCGCAAGCGCACACGATCCACTACGATATGCACCTCCACTTTGCGCCTCGCGAAGCCACGGTGCGTCCTTTTGTCGCCTTCGGTGGCGGTGTTCGCCTGTTTCAGGGAACGGGGCAAGAAGTGGCTGCCCAGCCATTGAGCCGCATCGCGCTTCTCACCAAAACGAACGACCTTCGTCCCGTGATCAGCGTCGGCGCCGGGTTCTCTGCCCGCATCAACGAACGTTGGGCTCTTCGGGCGGGCGTTTGGGACTACATGACTCCTTTCCCGAAGAAGGTCATTGTGCCGAACGCCGGTTCCTCGGTGAGCGGTTGGCTCCACGGAATTACTCCCATGATCGGGCTCAGCTACCTCTTCTAGATCGCCGCCTGGCATCCGGGCTATAGAAAAAAGCAACAATGCGCGTCAGAGAATTGCAACCAGCAAGGCTCGGCGCGCATTATTGTTAATCATGCGCTTTGGGGTTCGTTGGGCCGTACTCTATCTTCTGTCGCTGGCAACGGCTATGCCGGCCGACAACTCAAATTTCAACAAAGAACTGTTTGCAGGCTCTATTGCTTGTCGAACGTGTCATCCGGATGTCTACGCGACGTTCTATCGCAATCCACACCAGAAAACACTTGTTGATGCGTCTCTCACCATCGAGAAGCAGGGGTGCGAGGGTTGCCATGGACCAGGGAAGGCCCATGTCGACGCCAAGGGTGACAAATCCAAAATCTTCGCGTTTTCACAAAAGCAGCCTCGCCAGATTGTCGACCGTTGCCTGACCTGTCATTCCAATACATTGAGCCGGGCGAACATTCGCCGCTCCGACCACACGCGAGCCGACGTCGTTTGCTCGAGTTGCCATTCGATTCACAAGTCTCCGACGGCTAAATCGTTGCTGGCAAAGGCACAAGTGGAGCTCTGCTACGGATGCCATTCGAATGTCCGGGCGCAGTTTTCCATGCCGTTTAAGCATCGGGTGAACGAAGGGTTCATGCAATGCTCGGATTGTCACAATCCACATGGCACAAATACGCCGACCTGGCGCGGAGGCGGACGACCTCGGATGGTCGATCAGGCGCTTTTGAACGAAGAACCGTGTCTAAAGTGTCACACCGACAAACGCGGACCGTTTGCGTTCGAGCATCTCGCCGTGCGTGTGGATGGTTGCGAAACGTGTCATATTCCCCACGGTTCGCCCAATGCAAGGCTGCTGAAGCGGCCGACTGCCTTCCCGCTCTGCCTGGAATGCCATAACGGTACGGCAGGGTTCGGAAGTACGACCAGCGCCGGGGTGCCTCGACAGTCATCGAGCCACAACATGGCGGACCCACGTTATCAGAACTGTACGTCATGTCACGTGCGCATCCACGGGTCCAACACCGACGGACATTTTCTCAGGTAGGCGAAAGGAGCTGCAAACCAATGAAAAACATATTCTTTGTAGCGTCTTCGCTGTTTCTGACGACCGCGCTGTCGGCCCAGCCGACGGTGGGCCCGACCAACGAACCTACGGGTTCAGCCCGGGGCACCAACGTCAGCACCTACAATATCCGGAACTCGTTCGAAGTGGGATATCGTTTTCGATCGGCGGGAGGCGATGTCAGCAAGTTTCGATCTGACGTGAACTTTGGCAACGGGCTCAGAGTTCTCGGCAGTTCTCTCGCGATCAATAGCAGGGATGGGAAAGGGCGCTTTTTCGACGAGTTGCTCATTCATACCCAGGGGCTTGGAAATGACCCGTATCAGTCGGCGACGCTGCGGGTACAGAAGAACAAAGTGTATCGGTATGACCTGATGTGGCGGTCGAACGAATACTTCAACCCGGCCGCCGCCATCGCGTTCGGACAGCATTTGATGAATACCACCCGTCAGATGCAGGACCACGATCTGACTCTATTCCCGCAGTCGAAGTTCCAGGTGTACGGAGGGTTTTCGAGGAATACGCAACGCGGCCCGGCTTGGACGACCGCCAATCTGCTGGATCATATTGGCGACGAAGTGACCATCCTCGCGGGAATTCGCCGTCAGCAGACCCAGTACCGAGTGGGTGGCCGAGCGGCGCTCGGCGCGGGACTCAAGGTTGACGTTCTGCGGGGATGGGAAAACTTCAAGGAAGACACGCCGTACGATTTTTACGCGTTAGGCGCAAATGGGGCGAATCTCGCCGATGAGACTACTTTGCAGCGCTATGCAAAGCGCGAACCGTATCACGGGAATAGTCCGTTTTGGCGAGTGGCGCTTTTCCGCGAAAACAGTAATTGGTGGGCTGTGAACGGCAGATTTACGTATACCGATGGCCGGCGAAACTTCGTTTCAGACGAGTCGTTGGTGGGCGGCACCGCGTTTGGTCCGTTGATCCGCCAGATCGTTACGACGGGTGACGCACGCCGCCCGGTGGCGACCGGCAATTTGACGGTTAGCCTGTTTCCGACCGAACGCTTCACGATCACCAATCACACGGCGATTTCCAATGTTCGCACCGACGGCCAAGCGAACTATTTGGAGTTCAATACCGGGGTGCTGGAACTGCAGCGTTTTACCTTCAACTACTTCGGAATCCGCTCGGTTTCCAATGCGACGGACGCGAACTTGGCCGTCACAAAGTGGTTGACCGCCGTGGCCGGGTATCAATACACCAACCGGCGGATTCGAACCGTGGAATCGGCCGCGTTTTTCGGCGGTCTCGCCGACTCAACCGTTACGGATCAGACAAACAATATCCACTCGGGACGCCTAGGTTTGCGATTGCGACCCGTAAAGTCGATCTCAATCACCTTAGACTCTGAAGTTGGAAGGGCAGATCAGCCGATCTATCCCACGAGCGACCGGAACTACCACTTGCTGAATGGGCGCTTTCAGTACAAAACGAAATCGGTTCTGTTTGCGATGTACGCCAAGACGAACTACAACTTGAATTCCACCAGCATCACGAGCTTCAGTTCGCGCTCGCGGAGCTATGGCGCCGATGCCAGTTGGAACGCAAGGCAGAATTTTTCAATTCAGGGTGGGTATTCCAAGCTGCATACCGATACCCTATCCGGGATCGCCTATTTTGCGAACTTCCGTGCGCAAACCGGAACGTACGCCTACCTCAGCAATATTCACACTGGGTATCTGACGGTGCATAGCACCGTCGCCAAGCGGGTCGATCTGCTTGCGGGGTTTTCGCGGGTGCAGGATGTGGCCGATGGGGTGGACCGCAATGGCGGGAGCCTATACCAGGCGACCGAACGGCCGTTTTACTACTCGGCGGAAACGTTCCCGATGGCGTTCAGTTCGCCGATGGGTCGGGTTTCGCTCCGTCTGCATGAACGATTGCGCTGGAACGCGGCGTATCAATACTACGGCTACCGGCAGTCTTTCGCGTCGCTGATCATTCCCAACCAGGGATATCGCGCGCACACAGGGTATACCAGCTTGAGCTGGTCTTTCTGATATTTGGGCTGACAACGAGCGAACAACGGCGAACGATGCTTTATTTTGACCCAACACCGATCAACTTCACCTTGCTGCTGGTCTTGTCGCTGGGCGCCTGGGCAATCCATTCCGCTTCCAAGCAGAGACCAGAGGCGAACCTGCCTCTGATCTTCTACGCCGTGATCCTGATTTTCAACCGGCTGTTCGACCTGCAGTTGGACGTAACGCTCATTTTGGGCGGGATCGCGCTGGCCGCACTCATCCGGTTCGAGTTTCTCAGCAAGACGTTCATTCGCTGGGTCACGTACTTGGAAATTGCGGTGCTGGTGATGATCCTCTGGAACGGCCTTGGCATCATCTTTGGGCCCGGCCTTGCCCTTCGCATCTGACGGAGCGCGCGACTACGGCTTGGTCGAGGTTGGCAGCGCTGCCGCTACCCAGGCTTTCCAACCGCCGTCGAGCGAAATCGGATCGCTGTAACCCATCTTCTGCAGATTGTCGGCTACAAGGGCGGAGCGGAAGCCACCGCCGCAGTACAGGACAATTTTGGTGTCCTTGTCCGGAATCTTCGTTTCGATGTCGCGCTCGATGATGCCTTTGCTGAGGTGCACGGCGCCTTCGGCATGGCCGGCCGCCCATTCATTGTCCTCGCGGACGTCCACCAGGACATGAGGCACGCCTTCGGCGACCAGCTTCTGATAGCCGGCAATGTCCGTTTCCTTCACGCGGCTCTTTGCGTCCTGAACAATATCCAAAAAACCTTTGTTGTGCGCCATATCTGACTTTTACCTTACGCCGTGCGGGAAATCGAGGCGCCCAAACCGGCCAGCTTTTGCTCCAGGTTCTCGTAGCCGCGATCGACGTGATACACGCGGTCTACCAGGGACTCGCCCTCGGCTACCAGCGCGGCCAAGATCAGAGAAGCGCTAGCACGCAGGTCCGAACACGTTACCGGCGCGCCGCTTAGCTTGGATACACCCGCGACGATCGCCCGGCGGCCCTCAATACGAATCTTGGCGCCCATGCGGCCCAACTCTGGCACGTGCATGAAGCGGTTTTCGAAAATCGTCTCCTCGATTAGCGAGATGCCTTCCGCTTGCGTCATCAACGCGAGGAACTGCGCCTGCAGGTCCGTTGCGAATCCCGGGTACTCCACCGTCGTCATGTCCACGGAACGAAGTTGGCCGTTCTTGCGCACATGCATCCAGTCGGCACCGGTGTCGATGAGGCTGCCGGCCTGACGCATCAGGTCGATGGTGGCCATCAGGTGTTCGGGATTGCAGTTGTGGATGCGAACGTCGCCGCCGGTGATGGCGCCAGCGATCAGGAAGGTCCCGGCTTCAATGCGATCGGGAATGATCGTGTGATCGGCGCCCTTCAGGCTCGAAACACCTTGCACGGTGATGGTGGAAGTCCCGGCGCCGTCGATCTTGGCGCCCATCTGGGTGAGCAGGCTCGCCACGTCCACCACTTCCGGTTCGCGGGCCGCGTTTTCGATAACGGTTTCGCCGTCTGCCAGCACGGCCGCCATGAGCAGGTCTTCGGTGCCGGTGACCGTGATGCGGTCAAACTTGATCTTGCCGCCCTTCAAACCATCGTCGGCGCGAGCCTCCACGTAGCCGTGTTCCTGATGGATGCGGGCGCCGAGGCTTTCGAGCGCGTTGACGTGCAGGTTGATGGGGCGCGCGCCAATCGCACAACCGCCGGGCATCGATACACGCGCCCGGCCGGTGCGAGCCACCAGCGGACCCAGCACAAGGCTCGATGCACGCATCGTCTTGACGATGTCGTAGGGCGCCTCCGGATTGGTGATTGTGGCAGCGTGAACACGAACCGTGTCGGAATCATCCACGTCGACGCTCGCGCCGTTGTAGCGCAGCAGCTTTTGCATGGTGCCGATGTCGCGCACCTGCGGGATGCGGCGCAGCGTTACCGGTTCACTCGAGAGCAGGGAGGCGGCCAACACGGGCAGGGCGGAGTTCTTCGCGCCCGAGGTTTGCACTTCGCCCGACAGCGGCACACCGCCGCGAATCAAAAACTTATCCATTCCATCCTTCTTGCGCCAGCACCGTGCGAATCCGGCCGTGCGAAGCACGTAGCCGCTCTTCCGCTTCCTCTTTGCCGATGCGCAGTTTCCCCATGACAATCGCCGTTTTTACGACCATACCGGCGGAATCCAATAATTGTGCGGCGTCCTCATAGGGAACCTCCGCGGCCTGCGACACGATGCGCCTGGCGCGATCCACCAGCTTTTCGTTGCTGGGCTTGAGATTCACCATCAGGTTGCCGTAGACATGCCCGAGGCGAATCATCACTCCCGTACTCAGCATGTTCAGCACCATCTTGGTGGCGGTGCCGGCGCGCAGCCTGGTCGACCCGGCGACCACTTCCGCTCCCGGCGCGGCCTCGATGCCGATGTCGACGTTGCGCGATAGTTGCGAATGCGGCGTACAGCTCACGCCGACCGTCAACGCTCCCAGTTCTTTGGCGTACGCGATGGCGCCGAGGACATAAGGAGTGCGCCCGCTGGCGGCAATGCCAACCGCGACATCTTTCGCGGTGAAGCCTTTGGCCACAAGGTCCGCGCGGCCCAACGCGGGGCTGTCCTCGGAGGCTTCGGTGGCCGAGTACAGCGCGGTCATGCCGCCGGCCATTACGCCCTGGACCATTTCGTAGGGCACGCTGAAGGTCGGCGGGCATTCGGAAGCGTCCAGCACGCCCAGACGTCCGCTGGTGCCCGCGCCGACGTAAAACATGCGGCCGCCGGCTTCCAGGCGTGCCGCGATCTGGTCGACGGCGCGTGCAATGTCCGGAATCGCGCGTCCCACGGCATCGGCCACCTTGTGGTCCTCGTGGTTCATGACACGCATCATTTCAAAGGTGGAGAGCGCGTCCAGGTTTTCAGACGCCGGGTTGCGCTGCTCGGTCAGGAGGGAGTCCAAACTCATCGGTCACGTTCTAGGTTAGCCTGATTGTTTAGACCATGCGTAGCGAATGGACTTCCAAGCGTAGCAACGACGCGATCCGCACCCAGATGCATTATGCCCGCAAGGGCATTATCACCGAGGAGATGCAATACGTCGCCCGGCGAGAGCGTCTCACGCCCGAACTGGTTCGGGATGAGGTGGCGCGCGGCCGGATGATTATTCCAGCCAACATCAATCACGCCAATCTCGAACCGATGGCGATCGGCGTGGCGTCGAAGTGCAAGATCAACTCCAATATCGGCAACTCGGCGACCACGTCGAACATTGACGAGGAGTTGGAAAAGCTTCGTTACTCGATCAAGTACGGCGCCGACACGGTGATGGATCTTTCCACCGGCGGTGACATCCCGGAGATCCGCAAGGCCATCATCGCGGCATCGCCGATTCCGATCGGCACCGTGCCGATTTATGAAGCCTTGGCGCGCGTCCGCCGTGTCCAGGACCTGACCATCGACGTGATGCTCGAGGTGATCGAGGAACAGGCCGAACAGGGCGTCGACTACATGACGATCCATGCCGGCGTCCTTGTGCAGTACATTCCGCTGACGGCCAAGCGCGTCACCGGCATCGTGTCACGCGGCGGGGCGATCCTTGCCGAATGGATGGTTCGCAACCACAAGCAGAACCTGCTGTACGAGAATTTCGATCGCATCTGCAAGATCTTCCAAAAGCACGACGTCAGCTTTTCGCTCGGGGACGGCTTGCGTCCCGGTAGCCTTGCCGATGCGAGCGACGAGGCGCAGTTCGCCGAATTGAAGACGCTCGGCGAGCTCACCAAGAAGGCCTGGGAATACGATGTGCAGACGATGATCGAAGGTCCCGGCCACATCCCGCTCGACCAGATCGCGCTGCAGGTGG
>JAFDVT010000222.1 GCA_018268875.1 Acidobacteriota bacterium | reverse complement strand
CGCCGGCGCGTCAGGCTTCGCCACCGTCGAAGGCTTCGCGGAACGCGCCGAGGACCGCCGCCGCGTCTCCATGTCCTGGATCGCGCCCGGCTACTTTTCGACCATCGGAACGCCGCTGCTTTCCGGCCGCGACTTCACCTACCAGGAACCCGGCGATGGCATGGTCGCCATCATCAACCAGACCCTCGCGCGGCATTACTTCCCCGGCGGCCAGAACCCGATCGGCAAGTCCATCACCATGGATCGCGTCACCCTCGCCACCGGCACGCAGACGTACCGGATCATCGGCGTCGCCGCGGACTCCAACTATCTCGAACTTCGCGAACCCGTTCGCCGCGCGATGTACCTCCCGGCCTTCCGCGCCGACGGACCCATCGCCGGAGCGAGCCTCTTTGTCCGGACACGCGGCCTTCGTCCCGACGCGGTGACCGGCGCCGTGCGCGAGGCCGTTCGCCAGGCCGCCCCGCGCATCAACGTATCGCGCGTCATCACGCTCGACGATCAGGTCAACGCCACCATGATGCGCGAACGCATTGTCGCCACTCTTTCCGGCTTCTTTGGCATTGCCGGCGCGTTGCTCGCAGGCTTGGGGTTGTACGGTTTGCTCGCCTATTCGGTCGCCCGTCGAACCGGCGAGATCGGCGTCCGCATGGCTCTCGGAGCCTCCCCCGGCGACGTCGCCCGCATGATCGGCGCCGATGCCTTCCGCATGGTTGCCGCGGGACTCGCAATCGGCCTCCTCTTCGCCTGGTGGAGCGGGCGGTTCGCCACTGCCGTCGTACCGGGACTCTCCGCAAACACAATCGCCGCCGTAGCTCCGGTGTTGGCCGGAACCGCGGCGGCGGTCGTCATCATTGGATTTGTATCGGCCTACGTCCCGGCGCGCCGCGCATCGAAGGTGGACCCGATGCTGGCGGTACGGCACGAATAAGGCGATTACTCTTTACGAGGCTTCGGCAACAGGCTGATCGCAATCGCGCCAGTAACCGAAAGGATAAAGATGGCATTCAGCGCCGTCGAATAGCTGCCAAACTTGTCGTGCAGCCAGCCGATCGTATACGGAGCCCACGCCTGTCCCAACGTATCGGCCGGCAGAATGATTCCCATCGCGCGAGCGAGCGACGTGACGCCAAACTGTTCGGCGGCCATCAGAGGAATCAGCATGTAGTCCGCGCCCATACCGAACCCGAACAGGATCGCGAACAGGTACATGTATTCCGGCTGCTCCGGGCGCACCAGCGAAATCATGGGAATTGTGCCGGCCACCAGGAAATAGGTCACCATCATGACATATTTCTTATTGTATTTATCGGCCAGATATCCCATAATCAGCCGCCCCGCGATGCTCGAAAACAGCACGCAGAGGTTGGCGGTCCCGAAGAAGTCATCGAGCTGGGTCTGGTTGGTAAAGCCCTGCTCCTTGAAGACAAACTTCATATGTTGGTTGATCGACCCGATGGACCCGATCGAGCAAAGGCTTCCGATGGCGAGCAGCCAGAACGCGGGCGTCCCGAGCATATAAGACAGTGTTTTCGGGGGCGCGGTGACATTTTCGGCCGGCGTAGGATCGCCGTCCTGATGCTGTCCGATGTCGGACGGCTTGTCCTTTAAGAAGAACAACGCCAGCGGCCAGATCAGCAGGCACAGCCCGCCGAACACGAGCAGCGCCGTCTGATATCCGAACGCGCGGGTCAGAGGGGCGGCAATATATTTCGCGGAAATTCCCCCGAAAACACCCACGCCCAAATACACAATTGCCATCGCCTTGCCGCGATTCCGTTTAAACCAATTCGCAACAATTACCTGGTGAACGATGGGTCCGGAGAAGATGTAGCCGATCAGGTACAGCACCCAGCACCCGTAATACATGGTGGTGGTGCCGTTCATGTTGGCGAACCCCAGGAAAGCGAGCGCGGTAAAACTGGCCCCGATCATGAGCATCTTGCGGGGTGAGAACCGGTGGACAAGCATGGGACCGGCCCACAGCGTGATGGTTACGCCGAGAGGAAACCCGAGTACGGTCTCCGCGCGCTTCCAGCCGAACGCTTTTTCATAGTAGTCGTAGAAAAACGGACCCCCGTAGTAGGGGATGCCCACCGCCAACCCAAAGGTAAAAAAGGCGATGATAGCGATGGTCCAGCCGTAAAAGCGCGAACTCTGCATTCACACTGTTATATCAGATGGCCGTTTGATGCGGATTCGGCGGGAGGCGCTGCATTCCGCCAGTTCGGTGAGTGGCGGCCCTAACGGGATTCGAACCCGTGTTTAAGCCTTGAGAGGGCTCCGTCCTAGACCCCTAGACGATAGGGCCGAAACCCCAGTATAGCGTTGGGGGCTTTTCGATACAATGGCCGCCATGCTGATTCCCGTCGCACTTTCTCTGGTCGTGGTGGCCGCCACGCTCCCCGAAACACGCTCCCCCGACATCCCGTTCGAAAAACACACCATCGACATCGGCGCCAACGAAACCTGCGCCTGGGCCGACATCAACGGCGACGGACGCCTCGACATCGTCTCCGGCGAAAACTGGTTCGAAGCCCCCACCTGGCGCAAGAACCGCTTCCGTACGCTCCACTTCACCAATAACTACATCGACGCGTTCAGCGACCTCCCTCTCGACGTCAACGGCGACGGCCACATCGATCTGGTCACCGTGTCCTGGTTCGGGAAGAAAATGTCCTGGTGGAAAAATCCGGGCCGCACGCGAATGATGTGGGTGGAAACTCCCGTCGAAACCACATCTCCGATTGAATTTGCCTTCCTCGTCGACCTCAACAACGATGGAAAAGCGCAGGAAGTCCTGCCACAGTTTGGCGACAGCAAACAGCCCCTCGCCTGGTACGAAGTGAAAGGCGGAACGCTCGTCAAACACCAGGTCAGCGAGCGCAGCTACGGCCACGGCATCGGCGCAGGCGACGTCAATGGCGACGGCAAAAATGACGTCATCACGCCAAAAGGCTGGTTTGAAGCTCCCGATTGGAAATATCATCCGGAATTCGAATTTAAGGAAGCCCTCAGCTTTATGCACGTTCGCGACCTGAATGGCGACGGCCGCCCCGATATTCTCACCGGCAATGCGCACGACTACGGTGTCTTTTGGCTGGAAAATCAGGGCGACGGAAAATGGACAAAACGCCTGATCGACGACGCCTGGTCCCAACCGCACGCCATTTCGATGATCGACTGGGACAAGTCAGGCGCATTACAGTTCATCACCGGCAAGCGCTTCATGGCGCACAACGGCAAAGACCCCGGCGAGCGCGAACCCCTCGGCATCTACTGGTACGAACTCATCCAGACCAAGGGCGGCAAACCCGAATGGGCGCGCCACATCATCGACTACGGAACCCGGACCGGCGCCGGCATGCAGATCGCCATCCACGATTTCGACGGTGACGGTGACCTCGATTTCGCTGTTGGTGGAAAAAGTGGGGTATTCCTGTTCGAAAATAGGGGTACGAAGCCGGGAAAACGATAACACCACACCCCCGTGGGCGGCCATAGTACTCCTGGTCTAGGCCTATAGTACGTCTTTCTCCCCCCAGGTATGGATTTTCCCTAGCAATTTTGGGCCGAATGTACTATGCTCGTACTGTTGGAGGAGCGTAGGCTCCCATACCTTTAGGAGGAAGAAAGTAAAGATGCGCGGATTTATGAAATTCGCTTGGCTACCGCTTCTCGCGTTGCCTGTTGTCGCAGCGCCCGTCACGACGGGTACCGCCAACTGGCAGGTTAGCCAGACGAGCACCTCGTTTGCAGGCTACACCGGTCAGGCTGCGGGCACCGGTTTTGACAATGGTCTCGGCACCAGCACGAACGCTGCTGTCATTCTCACCGATCCGATCCCCACCGCTTTCGGTTGGGCTGCGGAAACGGGTGGATCCCAGTGGGTCGGCCAGTTGGCCACCGACGGTAACTTCAGCTGCGCCCAGGGTGCGACTTGCGGTGCCGCCCCCGGTACCTATACCTACACGTTGACTCTCGCCAACATTCTCGCCGGCACGCTCAACTTCAGCTTCGCTTCGGACAACGCGGTCACCGTTCGTGTTCTCTCGAATGGCAACCAGGTTTACAACAGCGGTGTTCAGGTTGGCTTCGCGCTGACGACGCCGTCGGCGATCGCCTACTCGGCTGGTTCCCTGGTGATCGAAGCGGTCGTCCAGAACGGCTTCTCGAGCGGCATGAACGTGCGCAACCCGTCCGGTCTTCTCGTAATCGGTTCGACGACCGACGCCGTCTCCGGCGTTCCGGAACCGTCCACCTACGCGATGCTCGGTCTCGGTGGCGTTGGCCTGCTCGTGGCGCGCATGCGCCGCGGCAAGTAACAAAACCCGGATTCATCATCCAATCACCTACACAGAGCCTGCCCTTCGGGGCAGGCTTTTGTGTTTTTTGGAGCACTATTAGTGCGATCGTCCTAAGGTGTTTCGGGCCGGACCTGCCGATATGCAAGGAAGATGATCCGCGTCGTCCGATTCTTCCGCTGGGTACTCTTCTTCGAAGGCTGGGTCCTGCTCATGGCTCCCGCTACCGCGCTGCGGTGGCTCACCATGATCGAAGCCTACCTGCCCGAAAGCGGCCGTCAACTGCTGACCGGCACCCCCGTCAACTGGATCACCGCAAGCTGCTGGGCGGCCGGATGTCTTTGTCTGGCAACATTTTGGGGCCTCGGCCAGCAAGCTCGCTGGGTCCGTTGGACCGGCCTGCTCATCGCCCTGTTTAACCTCTTCGTCTTCCCTCCCCTCGGCTTAACCGGCCTCGTCACCATGCGACGGTTCGCTCGGTATAGCTCCCCCCGGGACATCGACCGCGAATCCCCTACCGAAGAGACTTCCTTCGTCCAGATCGGGCGCACAACGCTGATCGCGATCCTGCTCATCGCCGGATATCGTTGGATGGACAACTATGCCGACCAGCTGGGCATCGCCGGCATGCGCTTCACTTTCGGAACCTTCGTCTTTATTTTGTGCGGCCAAGTCCTGGTATCGCTCGCGCATGAGGCTGGCCACGCCCTCGCTGCCCGCGCTCTGGGGTTCCGTTTCCCGGTATTCCGCCTCGGGCCGTGGTCGTGGACGAACTCGCCCGCCGACGGCGCCAGCGGCCATTTGACGGTCCACATGCGGCGTATTTTTGCGCACGATTCGTATCTGTCGGGCATCCCGCGCAGCGCCTCGAGTACGCGTTGGGATCTCATCATCACCGCCGCCGCCGGGCCTTTCCTGTCTCTTTTGTTATCGTTGGCGTTATTTCTAGGCATGCTGCACGCGGCCTCCAATGGCGACGCGGTGGCGAGCGAAGGACGCATTTTAGGCATTCTGGCGCTGCTCTTCGCCCTGGACTTCTCGATGAATATGTTGCCGCTGGGATACTCCGATGCCCGCGTGTTGGTGGACCTCCTGTCGAACAACCGCCGTGGACGCAACATGGTCCGCTCGCTGCAAAACGCCTCTGGCAGCGCCTCGGTAGCCGCCGCGGAACCCGCACCAACAGCGGAAGGCGCTCGCGCCGCCGCCCCCGCCAGAATCCGCCGGCCGGCAACGGCCCGCGCGGGAGCGCTGCTCGACCCGGTCACCCAACATCGCGAAATGGTGAACGAACTGGTGCATCGCGGTGTGGTGGGCGGGCTCCCGCTAGCCGCCGCGACCCAGGAATTGGGCATCGTCGAACTTCTGGCAGGCAACGTGGGCGCCGCCAAAGAACATCTGGAACGCAGCCTAGAACTGTTGTCGTCGTTCCCTTCGCATACCAACAACGGCCGCTCTTGGCTATGGCTCGAAAAGCTCCACCGGCGGCAGCAGAACGGCGTGCATTCGCACTACGCCTACGGGCGCGGGGTCGCCGACTGGGAGGCAGCCAAGGAAGCGGCCCGCAAGACCGCCGACGTGGCGCAGGCACGAGTGTCGCTCGCACTGCTGCACCTCGGACAGGGCGAAATCGGGTCCGCCGTCGAAGAGTTGGAACAGGCCGAGTCGTATGTCCCGCGCGAGTCGGAGAACCCGATCCTGTACGGCCAATATCATCAGGCCATGGCGATCGCGGGATTCCGGATGCGCTGGCTCACCAAGTCCCGCCAGCACGCCTGGAGCGCCTTCCGCGCGTTTAGCGAGGCCTTCCCGGACCCCACCGCGCGCGGCAAAGGACTGCTCCACGCGGGCGACCTCGCGCAGGACCTTTGGCACGTCGGCCAGGGCGCCTTGGCATCCGAGTTCCTGGACACGATTACCGGAGAGTTCGCCGAAGCGGGAGCGGAAGGCCCGGTGGCGCATCTGACGATGTTGCGCGCGGAAATCCTGGCCAAAACCGGTTATGCCGCCGAGGCGGTCGCCGAACTCGACACCATCGCCGGCGCCGACGCCATCGAAGAGCGGCGCATCGCGGAAATCCTGGGCTGGGCCGCCTGCGCCTCGGGGGAACCGGAAAAGGCCGTGTCGTATTTTGAGATCGCCTCGGACACGCTCGACGAACGCGAACGCGCGAGGCTGCTCGTCGCCGCGGCTCGGGCGCTGATGAACGGTGGCGACGGTCCACGGGCGGTGTCTGCCGCGCGTGCCGCCTGCGACGTTCTGATGCAGGAAGAACACGGCGAGGCCGGCGTCGCGCTGCTATTGCTCGCCGCGCAAACCTACCGCAACGAACCAGACCTCACTGAATCGCATCCGTTCTTTGTCGAAGGCAAGCGGATCGTGCACGCGGCGCGGTTCCAACCGCCCACCGACAAGCTGCTCGCGCTCACCGATCTCAAGGCGTTGTACGAAAGCCTCAACCGCCCCGTGGAACTCGCCGAAATTCACGAAGAGATCCGCTCGGTGAATCAACAGATGAGCTGGCAGCCGGATTCCACGTTGAACGAAACGGACCTCGCCGAAACGGAACCTGCCTAAGCAACGCGCTATGCTTTTCGAATGATCCGCGACATTCTGCTTCCTGAGTTCGATCACGAGACGGCAACCACCGCCAAGGTGCTCGCCAACATCCCGGCCGGCAAGTTCGACTGGCGGCCGCACGACAAGTCGTTCACCATGGGCGAACTCGCCAATCATCTTGTCGACATACTGGCATGGGGCGTCGCGACGCTCACCCGGGATGGCTTCGACATGCAGACCGACGGCGCCACGTTCGAACGCAGCAAGGCAACGACGGTCGAACAGCTTCTTGCCAACTTCGAAGCGAACCGGGCTAAGGCGCGAGCCGCCATCGAGGCCACGCCGGATGCCGACTATGCCAAGCCGTGGGCGCTAGCGGCCGGTGGCCACACCATCTTTTCGCAGCCCAAGGCGGGCGTTTTGCGAGGGTTCGTCTTCAACCACGCCATCCACCATCGCGGACAGCTAAGCGTGTACCTGCGCTTGACCGGCGCGCTTGTCCCATCCATCTATGGACCGAGCGCCGACGACAGCGGCGGCATGTAACGGGCAGTTTCTAGGTTCGCGTTTTCAGATCGGACATCACCGCCGACACCAGTTCCTTCGCATCGTTCAAACACTTTTGGATGATCTGAATATCCATCGCGGGCTTGCCCAACTGGCGGGCGCTTTGGCAGTACACGCCGTGCTGTCCGGTCATCACCAATGCATCGGTCAGCAGATCGAGCGTGACAGCCAGGCGCCCACGGTCGTCGCCCATCATGAACTGATAGTTCTCAAGTTCCTGCTTGCGGTCTTTGTACACGGACATGAGCTGTTGTTTCGTTGATAACACGAAGCGGGTACACTGGCTGAACATGCGTTCCGTTGTTCTTGCAATGTTTCTTGCGGCTTCCCTGTTGCCGGCCCAGCAGCGGATGGCCGTGCGCGCGGGAAAACTGCTGGACGTCCGAACCGGTCAACTCTTAGAGGACCGCGTCGTACTCATCGAAAACGGCGACATCGCCGCCGTTACGCCGTTCACCCAATACAAGCCGGAACCCAACGTCCCCCTGCTGGACCTCGGCCGCAACAAGACGCTCCTGCCCGGGTTGATCGATTCGCACGTGCACATCACGTTCGCCTCCAACAGCGCGCCCACCGCTTGGCTGTTGACGTCCGCTCCCCGAGCCGCGCTCATCGGCGCGCGGAACGCGCGAACGCTACTCGAGGCGGGCTTTACGACGATTCGAAACGTCGGCGGCAGCCAGTTCTCCGACAT
>JAFDVT010000221.1 GCA_018268875.1 Acidobacteriota bacterium | reverse complement strand
CGCAAACTCTTCGTAATGTCGCAACGGATCGCGTGCTGACGGTGACAGAAGAAGTTAAGCAATGATCGCGTCGATCGGCCCGTGGCCGTCTTCCACCAAGTGAAACAAGCGGCCAAGAGCCCGGAATTGCATCTTTCTGTGATCGAGGCCGAGTTGCTTAAGAATCGTCGCGTGAAGATCGCTGTAATAGTGTGGATCTTCAACCGCTTTGTATCCGAACTCGTCGGTTGCGCCGTGGACGACGCCGCCCTTGATGCCGCCGCCCGCAAGCCATGAGGTGTAGCCTTTGGGATTGTGATCGCGACCGGTGGTGTTCTGCGACCAGGGGCTGCGGCCGAATTCGCTGGTGAAGACAACGAGCGTACGGTCCAGCATGCCTCGCTGCTTGAGGTCCTTGAGCAGGCCCGCGATGGGTTTGTCTACGGCGCGGCAAAGGGGCTCGTGGGTCTTCATGTCGCCGTGAGCGTCCCAACTGCCGTTGCCGCCGCCGGCATGACAGATTTGCACGAAACGCACGCCGTTTTCGACAAGCCGTCGCGCCATCAGCAACTGCTTGCCGAAGTCGCCGGTGGCTTTTTCTCCGATGCCGTAAAGGTCCTGGACGTGTTTCGGTTCCTGCGCGACGTCGACGACGCCGGGCGCGGCTAACTGCATCCTGGCGGCCAGTTCATACGATTCGACGCGTGCGGCGATGTCGGTATTCAACGCGTGCCGGTCACGAAACTCGCGATTGAGTTTGGCCAGCGCCTCCATCTGCTTTTCGCGCTCGCTTGCGCTCGTGGACGCGGGCGGCTTGAGGTTCGGGATCGGTACGGGACCCGCTTGAAATGGGGTCGCGGCGTAGGTCGCGCCGAGGTAGCCGCCGGTCAATTGCACAGGCGACGACGGTCGGCCGATGTTGACGTAGGCGGGCAGATTCTTGTTGGCGGTGCCCAGCGCGTACGAAGCCCAGGAGCCGAACGAGGGATTGTCAAACGCACGCCCACGATGCCCGGTTTGCGTTTCGATGACGGCCGGGAAGTGATTGCCCTCCTGACACCACAGCGAACGAACGACCGCTATGTCATCGATGACGGAGCCGACGTTGGGGAACCAGTCCGATACGGGAATCCCGGACTTGCCGTAATTCGTGAAGGTACGCAAACAGCGAATCACGGGGCGTTTCATTTCGGCCTGATTGTCGCCGAAACCGATCGCGTCGATGAGTTGACCCGCGTACTTGTTGCCCTTGGGATCGAAGGTGTCGATATGGCTGACGCCGCCGCACATGAACAGAAAGATGACCGCATCGGCCTTCTTTTGCGCCTCCGGCAGGCGCGCATCCAACTTGCCATCAGCGGCCCACAGCGCGCCCACAGCGCCGCCCAGCAAGGCGCCCATCGATTGATGGAACATATGGCGGCGGGATATTTTGCCGCACGGATAAGGAGTGTTCTGCTGACCAGTCATCATCACTGCACGTAGATAAATTCGTCGAGGTTGAACAACAGCCAGGCGAGACTCCTGAGCCGTTCGGGGTCATTCGCGATGTAGCTAAACGCCGCGTCCTTTTCAGATGCCGATGGAGGCCGCGCGAGTGCGATGCGATACCCGAGGTCGATCGCTTTTGTGAGATCGCCGGCGCTCGCCTGCTTCAGACGTCCCGCAAATTGCCCGCTTGCCTCTTCGATGCGCGGGTTGTTCATCATAAAAAGGCCTTGTGGCGCGGTTACAGTTTGCGTGCGGACAGGACACGGAGCGCGGCCGTCGTCGACATCAAACGCCTGCAGAAAATTGGGCACGATGTCGCGATTCGTGGAGAATCCTCGAATGATGTACGCCCCGCGGCGGTTGGTTTTCTCCTCCGAGACGACCGGGGGGCCATTGCGAACAGGATGAGGTTCGATGTCGAACGATGGCCCGCCAAGTGTCGTGTCGAGATTTCCGGCGGCGCTCAGAATGGAGTCCCAAATAGGTTCAGCTTCGAGGCGATTGAGACGAAAACTCCAAAGGAAACGCCCTGCGGGATCGGCTTCCAGATTCTTCTGAATGACGTCCTTGCCGCCACTGCTGGCGAGCTTGTAAGTGTCGGACGTCATCATCAATTTGTGCATCGCTTTCTGGCTGTAGCCTTGGGCGATAAATTCGGTGGCCAACCAGTCCAAAAGCTGCTGATGCGCGGGGCGGCCGCCGAGAACACCGAAGTCGCTGGAGGACTTATGAAGGCCTTCGCCGAAGTGCCACTGCCAGAGGCGATTCACCGCGACCCTCGCAAACAGGGGGTTTTCTTTCGCGGTCAGCCAATCGGAGAATGCCTCGACACGGCCTTCGCGAAAGTCCGGCTCACCGTCAAAGAACGGCCAGCCCGGCTCGACCGGATGATTCTTTTCCGGACGCTCGGGATCGCCACTTGTGAGTATGTACGTCTTCTCGCGTTCAAGTACGCGGTCCACCTCGACGGTCCAAAACGCAGGCAGATCCTTGACCATCTTGCGTCGCGTTGCACCAGTCACCTGATTGAGATTGTCGCGGAGTGACCGGTAGGTCTTTCTGTCTTCCGCACTCATCGCCTCTTCAAGCTTGTCCGGGTCAATGCGGAGTACCGGAAAGTAGTTGTCGGCAGTTTTCTGTTCGTCGGGAGTGCGCTGGGGTTCGGGCTTGCGAACAATGGCCTGAACATCGGCTGGCAGCATGTCCACACGCGCCGCGTAAAGCTTCTCACGATAGGGCCGAACCAAGTCTTCGATGGGTTTTTCAGCCGCGCTACGGATCGCCTCGTATTCACCGATCTGACGGCCATAGACCACGAGTTCCGCTGGACTCGCCAGGATTTGCTTTTTGACCACAAGCGGATCAAAAAGCGCTTTCATCGCATAGTAGTCCTTCTGCCGGATCGGATCGAACATGTGGTCATGACACTTGGCGCAGGCGACGGTCATGCCCAGGAAGGCGGAGGATACGGTTTCGACGGCGGCGATCTGAAGTTCGCCGAGGTCCTTGTTGTCACGGGCCACATGGCCGCGCGCGAGGAAACCAAGCGCGAACAGGTCGTCGGGGCGGCGTTCCTTGGGGAGGCGATCGCCGGTGGCCGTCATCGTGGTGCGCGACGTTCCGCGGTGCCCCGTCAACTGCGCGCGGACAAACTGATCGTACGGCACGTCCGCGTTGATGGCATTGAACACCCAATCTCGCCATAAGTGAATGCCGGGAGCCGCAAACATGCGCTCTTCGTGATCCGCGTACCGAAGTACGTCGAGCCAATGGCGGCCATAACGCACGCCGTACTGCTCGCTGGCGAGCAACCGGTCGAGCAGCTTTTCGTAGGCGTCCGGCGACGGATCGTTGAGAAATTCGTCCTGCTGCGCGGGCGTGGGCGGAATGCCGATGAGGTCCATGTAGACACGGCGAAGCAAGGTACGCTTGTCGGCCGGACCCAGAGGCGTGACGTTCTTCGCCGCGTACATCGACGTCACGAACGCGTCGATCGGGTTCCCGCTGGCGGATTTGGCAACAACAGGCAACGCCGGACGCACGACCGGCTGCAACGACCACAGTCGCGGACGTTTCGACATCGACGAGACGACGGGCGTCTTCGGCTTGGCCTGTGGCGCTTGCGCAAAGACGAACAGCGCCGTCATGAGCAGGGCAACCAGAATTGCGGAATTTCGGGACATGGATTCGTAACGCGCGCTTATTCGACGACGATAGCAGAAACGACCATTTCCAGAATGCGGCGAACGCCGTCGTCGGTCCCAATCGGACCATCGCTGAACTGGCTGCGCGCAGCGGGCTTCCAGTTGTCGCGCGAACCGTCGTACGGGTACTTTTGCACAAGTCCAGTGCGAGCGGGATCGTATTGTGCGTCGTCGCCAGCCATCTTGTAAATCACAAGGTCACGCGAAGGCACGACGATCACCCCATGGCCGCCGCCACCGGATTTGAAGAACGCATCCCGCGGCGCGCCCGCCACATGACCATCGGCGTTGTTCTCCCACATCAGGCT
>JAFDVT010000220.1 GCA_018268875.1 Acidobacteriota bacterium | reverse complement strand
GGCTGGGCTCACAGCGTCGAAACCTGGTACGAAGGCAAGCTGGTCGGAGGCGTCTACGGCGTGGCGATCGGCGGGTTCTTCGCCGGGGAAAGCATGTTCCACACCGCGCCCAACGCATCGAAGGTAGCGCTTGCCGGACTGGTCGGACGTCTTCGCGAACGCGGCTTCACGCTGTTCGACACGCAGATGACAACGCCCGCCACCATTCAGATGGGAGCCACCGAAATCCCCCGTCTCGAATACCTCAATCGCCTCGGCAAGGCCGTGCAACTCCCCTGCCGGTTCAACTGACTCTACAGCCGCAGGAAGATCTTCCGCCGGTACATCCACAGGCAGATCAGCCACAGGATTGTCAGTACCACGCCGCCCTGCAACACCGGCGCAAGCTGCGGTCCGAATACGCTGAACACGCCTTGCCCCAGATGGATTCGTAACGATTGCGCGATGAACCCGTCGATCAGGTGCCCCATTACGTACATGGCGATGGAGTTCATGCCCACCACCACAAAGGGGAACGTCCAACCGCGCCATCCGCGAACGTCGATCATCCAATAGAGCCCGGCTAAAACTAGCGTCGTAAAGCCGCCCGCAAAGATCGTCCAGCCCGGCGTCCAGATGCGCTTCACCATCGGCGCCACGCCAACCGCATCCAGCAGCCACCCAAGCGCGAGTCCCGCGATGCCGTAGATCGCCAGTTTGCGAACCTTGTCCGGAACGCCGCTCCGTAGCACGCCCCCGGCCAGCAAGCCGAAAATCATCGTCGCCAGCGAAGGAACAAAGTTCAGCGTCATGTAGCCGCCGCTATTGAACAGGAACGGCTTTTCGCGAGGGAACAAATTCAGGAACCAGACGTCGGCAAAATGCGCCGGATTGCTGTTCTTGTCCCAATGCGCGGCGAACCCGTGGAGATGGTACGGCCAGTCCGCGGGAACTCCCACCGCCGTCCACGGATAGTCCGGACCCGGGGCTGGGAACAGCGCGAAAAGCGCCCAATACCCCAGCAAAATCGCCGCCGCGGCCATCGCCTGCACGCGGGGTTTCGTGAACCCCAGCGCGAACAGGAACGGGTACCCGAGTCCGATCTGCGTGAGTACGTCTTCAAACGTGAAGTACGTCTGCGGCTTCCCCACCGACCGCAGGAAGATCCCGATCGCGATCAGCAGGAACGACCGCCACAGCGCATGCAGCCAAAGATGCAGCGGCTTGTCCCCGCGCGCCAATCTCGACCCCAGCGACCACGGCAGCGCCACTCCGGCCATGAACATGAACGACGGTTGAATCATGTCCCACGCCGACCATCCGGACCATTGCACGTGGCTCGTTTGAAATTCGATAAACCGCCAAAATCCGCTGTCCGTTCCCCATTGGCGCGCCAACCGTGCGATGCCCATCATGTCGGATGTCATGAAGAGCATGGTCGCTCCGCGGTACACATCGAGCGACAAAAGGCGTGGCGGCGCGGTGTTTGTTGGCGTGGTCATCGGTCCAAGACATTCTATACTGTGAACTAAAGCAGACTTAATGAAAATACATTGTCGCGTTTCCCTTTTGTTGACCTGTCTCCTGCTCTATCCTGCGTGCGGACTTTTCAACAAAGGCATCCGGATCGGGTCCAAAGGTTCCACCGAACACCAACTCGTCGCGGAAATCGCTGCGCAACTCCTCGAAAAGAGTAACCTTCGCGTGGACCGCCGTCTCGGTCTCGGCGACTCCGGTATCCTCTACGCGGCCATCAGCAGCGGCGACCTCGATCTGTATCCCGAAGACAGTCTTTCCGCCGTCACGTTGACGATGAAGGAAACGCCCATCATGGATGCGTCCGCGGCCTTTGAACGCATTCGTTCCGAATACGCCCGCCAGTATGGCCTGCGCGTGTTGCCGTACCTCGGCGCCAGCAACCAGACGGTGATGGTTGTTCTGAAGAGCCTCGCCGAAAAGGGAGGGTTTTCGAACCTCTCCGGCGCGGCCGAAAGCAAGGTGCAATGGCAACTCGGTATGACGCCGGATTTTGCCTCGCGCGGCGATAGCCAGGGCCAGCTTGCGGTCACGTATAAGATGCAGCAGCGTTATGGCGCCATTACGCTCACCGGCGTTGAACTCTATAAGGCTTTGAAAGACGGACAGGTCAACATCATCACCGGCGCCAAGTCCGACGGAATGATTTCCGACGCCGAATTCCAGCGCCTCGACGACGACAAACACATCTTTCCGCCCTCCAACTTTTTTGTCATCGCTCGCGAAAGCCTGTTCACGTCGAACCCGGGAACCGAGGCGACTCTCGGCCGCCTGACCGGAAAGATTTCCACGGAAGAGTTGTCGCGCATGGTTCGCGATGTCGAAGTCGCCCATCGCGACCTGGCGGCTGTCGCCAAGGACTTTCTTGTCCGAACTGGCATTTAGCGATCTGCTCCGGGCGTTGGTTTGCGCCATCGCCACCGGTTATTCGTGCCGCATCGCGCTGGCCTGGGTATCCCGGCCGTCGCCTGAAACCGCCGCCATGCAACAGCGCCTGTCCACCAACCGCGCGTTGCTCACCTTCGCCGGGGCGATCCTGATTGTCGCGTCCCTCGCCGGTTATCCGGCGGTCCTATTGATCCCCGCCTCCGCGTATCTGCTGCTGCGGCTGTTTTGGTCCTGGCAACTTGCCTCG
>JAFDVT010000021.1 GCA_018268875.1 Acidobacteriota bacterium | reverse complement strand
GGCTCCGACGGTAAAAGAAGCACAGCAATTTCTCGAGCGGGCGAACGATCGCCTGCTCGAATTGGCCGTCGACTTCTCCGTCGCAGACTGGATCCGCGCCACCTACATCACCGACGACACCGACCACATGGCGGCCAAGCTGAACGACCGCCTGATGTCCGCCAACGCGCAGATGGCCAAGGAAGCAGCGCGTTTCAACGGCCTCAAGCTCGCCCCGGACACCGCCCGCCAGATCAAGCTGTTGAAGCTGTCGTTGACCGCCGCGCCTCCCGCTGACCGCAAAGCCTCCGCCGAACTCGCACAGCTCCTCGCCGAACTGGAAGGCATCTACGGAAAGGGCAAGTACTGTCCGGAGGACGGCAAGCCCTGCCAGGACCTCGGCGACCTCTCGCGAATCCTCGCCCGTTCCCGCAACCCCAAGGAACTCGAAGCGGCCTGGAAGGGCTGGCATGCCATCGCAAAGCCCATTCGCGAACATTACATTCGCTTCGTCCAGTTGTCGAACCAGGGCGCGAAAGAACTCGGGTTCGCCGACACAGGGGCGATGTGGCGGTCGAAGTACGACATGACGCCCGATGCCTACGCCAAGGAAGTGGACCGCCTGTGGGAGCAGGTGAAGCCGCTCTACATGAGCCTCCACACCTACGTCCGCTGGAAGCTTCGCGAAAAGTACGGCGACGCGGTGGTCCCCGCCAAAGGACCGATCCCCGCGCATCTACTGGGCAACATGTGGGCGCAGGAATGGGGCGCGCTCTATCCGGAGCTCGCGCCGAAGAACGCCGACCCGGGCTACGATCTGACCAAGATCCTCAACGAGCGCAAAGTGGATGCCAAGCAGATGGTCCGCTATGGCGAACAGTTCTTCAGTTCGCTCGGCTTTGACCCGCTGCCCCCAACGTTTTGGACGCGATCCCAGTTCGTCAAGCCGCGCGACCGCGAAGTGGTGTGCCACGCCTCGGCCTGGGATGTCGATTTCAACGAAGATATCCGCATCAAGATGTGCATCGAAATCAACGACGAGGACTTCACGACGGTCCATCATGAGTTGGGGCACAACTACTATCAGCGCGAGTACCGCAAGCTGCCGTTCCTGTATCGCGACTCCGCCAACGACGGCTTTCACGAAGCAATTGGCGACACCGTGGCGCTCTCGGTAACGCCGGAATATCTGGTCAAGATCGGTCTGCTGGACAAGGCGCCGCCGCAGGACAAAGACATCGGTCTGCTGTTGAAACGCGCGCTGGACAAGGTCGCGTTCCTGCCCTTCGGCCTGCTGGTCGACAAGTGGCGCTGGCAAGTATTTTCGGGCGCGGTGCCGCCGGCCAAGTACAACGAGGCGTGGTGGAACCTGCGAAAGCAGTACCAGGGAGTCGCGCCGCCGGTAGAGCGAACGGAAGCCGATTTCGATCCCGGCGCCAAGTACCACGTGCCCGGCAACACGCCGTACAGCCGCTACTTCCTCGCGGCGATCCTGCAATTCCAGATGCACCGCGGTCTTTCGCAGATCGCCGGCTGCAAGGACGCGCTGCACCGCTGTTCGATCTACGAAAACAAGGCCGCCGGAGCAAAGCTGAAACAGATGCTCGGGATGGGAGCGTCAAAGCCCTGGCCGGAAGCGCTGGCCGTGGTGACCAACGGTCAGAAGCAGATGGACGCAACGGCGATCGTCGATTACTTCGCGCCGCTCAAGAAGTGGCTCGACGAGCAGAACCAGGGCAAGCCGACGGGCTGGGACTAAACGCTCATGCTACCCGCCGTGGCGATCGTTGCCGGATTGCTGGTGCAGGCTTCCGAAGGGCAGCTTCACACGATTCGCGGAGTCGTGGTCAACGAAGAGGGCCGCCCGCTCGCCAAGGCCTTTGGCGACTTTTCCGGAACGTACGAAAAGACGTGGGAAAGCGGACCCGATGGGGCGTTTCAGGTCACAACAGGCGCGCCGGTGTTGATCATTCGCAGGATCGGTTATCACAGCGCGGTGATTCGCCAGACAGATGTTACAGGCGACCTGCGGATCGTACTGCGCGCGTTGCCCAACGGTGGCCGTTTCCCGATCTGCGCTGGCGCGGAGGCAAGACGTCGCGCGTCAAGTTACGAGTTACGCATGGCACAGCGGACGGAAGTAAACAGGATCGCCTCAGGAATGGAGACGACACGCACCAACTGACATTCCACATCAAACACGCCAAGACCAGGATTCTCTACAACGGCGGGCCAATGTGGGGCATCGACCGCATTCGGAACGCCGATGTCGCCGGCGCGTCCGCCGTCGAAGACGCGACCTACTGGATCGGCGCGGGCAACGGCTTCCAACTTCCCATTCATGTCTCGCGCTGGACATCGGCCAACGGCCGCCGTCACCGCACGATAGACAAGTTCGGGGATCAGTTCGCTTACCGCAACGCGAGCGGCGAGGAATTGGCGATCCTCGACCCCATCATGGACAGCATCTGCGTCCAACCGCCGGAATGACTCGTTACTTCATCCATCCCGGGATCGCAGCGTCGCTATTGCTGGCGCAGTCCTTCGAACCGCGACGGCTCGAAGGCATCGTGCTGGACGGCAAGGGCGACCCCGTCGCCGAGGCTTCGATCTTCTATTCGGACTATCGGGACCTTGGCCAGACGGGCAAGGACGGCAAGTTCTCCATGCAGACCACTTACTCGCGCCTGCTGGTTCGCAAGGCCGGCTACGTCAGCGCTATGGCCACGCGCTCGAACACTGGCGACCCGATCACCGTCCATCTCCAAGCATTGCCAAATGGCAGGCGGCTGCCCAAGTGCCCTCGCAACAATGTAGGATTCTCAATCCGGTTCGCGAAGCTGAAAGGAATGATCGTATCCGGCGAAAGCCGTGACCTCGACTTCACCTCCCGCCAATATTCGTTCGGCAAGACAGCCAGCATCACCCACGGCTCCGGCCCAATGTGGGCGTGTGGGATGCCACTTCAGGCGGAGGTCGAGTCAGAGGGATTCGCGGAGAAGGTGTATTCTCACCCGAGCATGGACGCGGAAATCTACGACTACCGCGGCCGCGACGCCAATGGCAGTTACTTTCGCTCTGTCGGATTGATAGGGGAAACGGCGGCATACCGCACCAAGGACCTCGCCGCCGCCCGCCGGCTGGATGTCATCCTCGACACGGCTTGCTCGGCAAACGCCCAATAACGAAAAAGAAACAAAACGGGCCCCGTTTGCGCTTGTCTGTGTATGAACGCCAAGCGCAGGACCCTTGCCTTCGTCATTTCAACCGCCGCTCTGTTCGGCCAGTCCCCCACCGTTTCGGGAACCTTGACCGTCGACGGCAAGCCCCATCCCGTAACCTCGGCCTGCGCCTATGAAGAACAGGACCCGTTCGATAAAAAGAGCATGCGCCTGGTCACCCTTCTGTGGACCGATGGCAAGCCGCTCGAAGGCCCTTGCCGCGACTTTATGTTCACGCTCCAAAGGCGTCTCCGCGCAGGCACCACGCTGTACCTCTCGGCGATCGTTCAAACGCCCGCCATGACCTGGGAATACGGCACCCTTGGCGCGGGCGACGCTCCCATTTCGTTTTCCTACTCGGGCAACGACCCCGCCACCAAGTTCGAACCGGCCTCGGCGTCCAAGGACACGCTTTCCGGCAGTTTCCTCACCGTGCGCCCGCTGAAGATCGCCGATTCGCCCCGTATGGAAATCGCCGCCAAGGTGACTGCCGTGCCGATCGAACGCGAAACCCCGGTCTCCGCCGAAGTAACTGGTCCCGCCGCTGCCAATAGCCCCGC
>JAFDVT010000219.1 GCA_018268875.1 Acidobacteriota bacterium | reverse complement strand
TTGACCCCAAAGTTTAAGCGCGAAGTACGCCTTCACCGACGCGGAAATCTCCGACGGCCCGCCGTGATAGATGCTGAACCCGCCGTCGCTGTTCTGTCGGCCCAGGATCGATCGAATAGCCCGCCCGATCTGCGCGTCATTCTTAGGACGCCACACGCCGTCCGCCGCATCTGGAGGCTGCATCCACAACTGCAACAGGATCCAGTCGCTTTCCAGCGTCGAATCGGCGGTGAGTTCCGCCCACCAGTATCCGCCCTGATGCTGCGTTCGCAACAGAGCGTCGGCGGCGTTACGTTCGGCGGTACCCAAACGCGCCAGCAAACTCTCTGTCACCTGAAAACCAGGACTCATTATCGTATTGATGCGGGACCTCAAACAACGGACGCGGTGAGTGGCGTCAATTTTACAAGCGAAGACGGATCCAGGCCGTTCGGCAGCGAGAAACGCACGTCTTCTTCCTTAATTTCCATTTCCTGGACGGAGGCGTAGCCTTCGCTCTGCAGGTAGGCGATCAGGTCCTGCACCAGGTTTTCGGGCGCCGAAGCACCGGCGGTCACAGCCACCGTCCTGACGTTTTCCAGCCATTCGCGCTTTACCTCGCGGTGGTCGTCCACCAGATGCGCCGGAATGCCGCCCTGGACGCAAACCTCCACCAGGCGCCGCGAATTCGAACTGTTCTGCGAACCGACCACCAGCAGCAGGTCGCACATCGGAACCACGGCTTTTACCGCAACCTGGCGGTTCTCGGTGGCGTAACAAATGTCCTGCGCATGCGGGCCTTCAATCTGCGGAAACCGTTCTTTCAGACGCTGGATAATGCCAATCGTCTCGTCCAGGCTCAAGGTCGTCTGCGTAATGTAGGCCATTTTGGCCGGGTCGGGTACCACAAGGTTGTCCACGTCCTGCTCGTTTTCCACCAGCACGGTAGACGACGGCGCTTCGCCCAAAGTACCAACCACTTCGTCATGGTCCTTGTGGCCGATCAGAACGATGGTGTACCCCTTGCGGGCAAACTTTACGGCTTCGATGTGAACCTTGGTCACCAGGGGACAAGTCGCGTCGATCACCTGCAGGTTGCGCGCCTTTGCGTCTTCGCGCACAGCGGGAGAAACCCCGTGAGCGCTGAAGATCACGCGCTGTCCTTCCGGAACCTCATGCAATTCGTCGACAAAGATGGCGCCCGCTTCGCGAAGTTCATCCACCACATGCTTGTTGTGAACGATCTCTTTGCGCACGTAAATCGGCGAACCGTACATGTTCAACACAATCTTGACCACGTCGATCGCGCGCACAACCCCTGCGCAAAAGCCGCGCGGTTTCAGGAGGATTACTCCCTTTGCCGCGGCGGGCGAACCTGCCTGTGACATAAACACAGTATAGCGTTCTTCCTGCGTCCGCTATTCTGGTTCTATCCCAATGTCTCTATTAAGATTCCATGAGGTTGTAGACGCCGAGGGCCACCTCATCGACTCCCACATCATGGAGCGCATTTTCGACACCGTCATCGAATACAGCGGCCGTTACGAAGTCGAGCAGTTCCGCATCGGGCGCACCAACGCCGATCCGTCGTACCTTCGCCTCAAAGTCGAAACCGAAACCCCCGAGCAGATGGACCTGGTACTGGCCCAACTGCTTGGCCTGGGCTGTTCGCCGGTCGACAGCGGCGACGCAGAGGTTCGCCAGGTAGAAAAGGATCGCTGCGCGCCGGAAGATTTCTATTCGACGACAAACTACAGAACACTTGTAAAATGTTCCGGAAAATGGGTGGAAACGCAGAACCACCGCATGGACGGCATGATCGTGGTACGCGACGGCCAGGCGTACTGCCGCAAGTTGCGCGACCTCAAGGCCGGCGATCAGGTCGTGGTCGGAATGCGCGGCATCCGCGTTGTGCCGGAATCGAAGGAGCGCGACCGCCTGGCGTTCGCCTTCATGAGCAACGGCATTTCCTCGGAACGGCAAGTGGAAACCGCCATCCGCCAAACCGTCGCGCTGATGAAGCAGGCGCGCGAACAAAAGCAGAAGATCGTCATCGTGTCGGGACCCGTGGTGGTTCACACCGGCGGCGTCGCGCCGTTTTCGAAACTCATCCGTGACGGTTGGGTGGACGCCGTGCTCGCCGGCAACGCGCTTGGCGTGCACGACATCGAAAACGCGATCCTCGGAACTTCGCTAGGTGTTCGCCAGTCCGACGGACGCCTGGAAGAACATGGCCATCGCAACCACATGCGCGCGATCAACGCGATTTACCACGCCGGAGGCATCGCCGCCGCCGTCGAAGCCGGACGCCTGAAAAGCGGCATCATGTACGAATGCGTCAAAGCGGGCGTACCGTTCGTGCTGGCCGGAAGCCTGCGCGACGATGGACCTCTGCCCGACACCATCACCGACATGAACCGCGCCCAGGATCTGTACGCCGAACAGTTGAAGGGCGCCGGTCTTGTACTGTCGCTCGGTTCGATGCTCCATTCCATCGCCGTGGGCAACATGCTGCCGGCCTGGGTGAAAGTGGTGTGCGTGGACATCAATCCCGCCGTCGCCACTAAGGTCAGCGACCGGGGCACCGGCCAGGCGGTAGGCGTCGTCACCGACGTCGGACTCTTCCTCGATCTTCTGGCAAGGACTCTTTCAAATGCCTAACAAACAATACACGGACGAACACGCGGCGAGCGGCGTGAAGGCGGAACTGCCGGAACTGGAATGCTGGCCGAACCAGTACCCCAAATCCGGCTACGAAATCGAGATCGCGATGCCGGAGTTCACGTCGGTGTGCCCGAAGACCGGCCTGCCGGATCATGGCACCATCATCCTCCGCTACGTGCCAGATAAGTGGTGCGTGGAATTGAAGTCGCTCAAGATGTACATGCTGGCGTACCGCAACGTGGGCATCTTTCAGGAAAACATCACCAACCGGTTCCTGGAAGACATCGTGAAGGCTTGCAAGCCGCGCAGCGCGACTGTCATCGGCGACTTCACGGCGCGAGGCGGCATCACGACAAAAGTGACGGCGCAGTTCAAGGCGAAGTCAAAATAGCGGGCGTTCGTGTAAACTACCGGGATGATAGTATCCCGGCGTTCCCTGCTGTTTTCCGCCGCTCCCGCCTTCGCTTTGGCGAACTCCGCCAAGGTATTCCGTTACGCCGAAGTCGAAGCGAAGATCGCCAAAAAGGATTTTCGTGGCATCACCAAGGACGACCTGCCGACGCCGTGCCTCACCGTCGAACGGTCGCTCTTTGAAAAGAACCTGAAGGCCATGGCGGACTATTGCAAGTCCACCGGCATCAATCTTCGCGCGCATTGCAAGATCCACAAGTCCACCGACGTGACCCGGAAGCAGATTGCTCTCGGGTCGCTCGGCGTTTGCTGCGCCACCATCGCCGAATCGGAACTGATGGTGAACGCGGGCATCAAGAACGTCCTGCATACCTGCCAACCGGCCGGCAAGAACAAGATCTGGCGCGCCGCCGTGCTCGCCCAGCGCGAACCCACGTTCATGTGCGTTGCCGACGACCCCATCACGGTCGATCTGCTCGATAGCGCGGCGGAAGCGCTCAAAATCAAGATGACAGTGCTGCCGGACATCTACGCGGGCCTGACGCGCCACGGTCACGCGCCCGGCGATCCGGGATTGAAACTGGCCCAGAAGATCGACTCGTCGAAGAACCTGAAGCTCGGCGGCATCATGGGTTATTCAGGCGGCGCCTCCCACACCAAGGGCTGGGAAGCGCGCAAGGCGAAGTCCGAAAAAGACGTCGTGCCGATGGTGGAAACCGCAAAGCTGTTGAAGAAATCCGGCTTGAATGTACCCATCATCACCGGCGGATCCACTGGCACGTACAACATCGACAAAGCCATCGGCCTGACGGAACTGCAGGCCGGTTCATATATCTTCATGGACACGGCGTACATGAACATCGGGTCCCGCGAAGGCACCGAACGCTACAGCGACTTTGACGTCTCGCTCAACGTTCTGACCACCGTGATCAGCGCGAATCATCCCAATCAGGTGACCATCGACGCCGGCAACAAAGCGCTGCTGCGGCCCACCGGCCGCGTGAAGAACCGCCCCGAAGTGATTGTCGAAAATCAGGGCGCCGAATACGGCATCCTCAAGTGGAACGACGGCAACGGCTTCAAGCTTGGCGAGAAGGCCGAACTGATCACCACCAACCTCGACATGACCACCAACTGCTACGACCGTTATTACGTCTGCGAAGGTCAGAATGTCGTGGACGTGTGGCCAATCATGGGACGCGCCGGCGCATTGCAAAGGTGAAGCTACTTCTCGTACTCACGGAGTTTCCGCCCAGCATCGGCGGCATGCAAACGCATGCCATCCACATCGCCCGTTATCTGCACGGCCTCGGTCACACGATCGAGGTCGTGACGTATCGGCCCCGCCTGCCGCAGGAAGCCGCCGCGTTTGACCGCCGGTTGGACTTCCCGGTCCACCGCATCCTGAGCCGTCTCAGCCACCATGAGAACCTGCGCCTGGTGGCGGGCCTGCTGAATGGCTTTGACGCGATCTACGCGTCGACGGTGTATTACGGCCTTCTCGGCGACCGCTTGCCCGTGTACTGCCGCTCGGCGGGCAACGACGTGCTGCGGCCGTGGATCGCGTACCCGTTCGAACGCTTCAGCAGGCTCGTGGCCTCGCCGCTGGTGGACGGCACGCTGTATCACTACTTCGTCAAATGGAAGCGGCCGGACTTTGTTCACGCCTGGTTTCGCGATGCGCGGTTCCAACTGATGCGCCGGGCGCTGCAGGGCAACGCGCACATCTTCGCGAACAGCCACTTTACGGGCGACCTCCTGCGGGACCTTCACTTCGACCGTTATTCGGTGATTCCCGGCGGCGTCGACGCTGCCGAGTTCTGTCCGCCGCCGATGCAACAGCCCAAGGGCTTGATTTATCTGACCGCATGCCGCCTGGTGGCGAAGAAGGGAATCGACACGTTTCTGCAAGCAGCCGCGATCGTTCGCGAGCACCGGCCGGAGGCGCGGTTTGTGATCGTGGGAGACGGTCCACAACGCGAGGCGCTGGAGCGGATGTCGAACGGCGTCGCGGAGTTCGCGGGGCGCGTGCCGCACGAGGAGATGAAGCGCCAGTACTGGGCGGCCAGTTGTTTCGTGCTTCCCAGCCGCGATCATGTGCACAAACGCACCGGTCTGCGCGATGTGGAAACGATGGGCCGTGTTTTATGTGAAGCGAACGCCGCCGGGGTTCCCGTCATCGCGTCGCGCACCGGGGGCATCCCGAGCATCGTCGAACATGGTTACAACGGTCTGCTCACCGCGCCGGAAGATGCGAAAGAATTCGCACACGCGATGCTGCGGATCGCCGAGGACCGTCAGTTGAGCCTCAGGCTCGCGGCCAATGGTCTGGAGATGGCGAAGACGAAGTTCGACTGGACGGTAGTGCTGGAGGAGCAGGCGGCGCGCATCACAGGACGCCGGGTCGCAACCGCTCAGGCGACCTGAAGTTCAACGTAGGATACGTCGGTCGATGGTTCCGGAATCGGCTCGCCGTCTTCCGCGAGGCCTTCCAGGTGCAGGGCAATCGCCTCTTGCATGTTCCTTTGGATTTCGTCGACGGTCCGCCCGGTCGTAATGCAACCCGGAAGGTCGGGCACGTATGCAGAAAGGTTGTTTGGCCCGTGCTCAATCACGATCGCGTATTTTTTCATTTCGTGCCTCGCGCCAGTCCAGCTTGTAACCGAACACTCTTTAGCGTATCAGGATGAAGATCGTCGCTCGGGTGGCCCGGAATGGTCACGCGTCCCTTTTTCAGCGGATGCTTGTATTGGCGATGACTGCCCTTTTTGACGACGAATTCCCATCCATCGTCTTCGATCAGGCGAATGACATCGCGAATCTTCACACGCTCTCCACCGGATGCCCGTCCCCTCGCGACGTGTAGAATCCGAACGCCGCGATGGCCGCGATCACTGCCAGCCGCAGGTAGCTCGGCAACGTGTACCACGCTTGCGGATCGAGGGTCGCCGGCGTATTCAACAGAATATTGATGGTAAACACGCCGGCGGTTGTCGCCAGCATGCCGACCCGCATCAGCAGAAACATCAAGACCCAGTACGCCAACAGCATCAGCGGCAGCAGGTACCACAGGTCTCCATCCTCGCGGGCGGTGTTCTGAAACGCGAGAAAGATGCCGGCGATGGTGGCGGCGAGCCAGTCGCGA